>NZ_BBXH01000004.1:0-33022 GCF_001010305.1 Comamonas sp. E6 | reverse complement strand
CCCTCGGTATCAAATGCCTTGAGCGTACTGGGCGGCTTGTCTCCATAGTAGAGCTCGTTGTACACGCCGTTCTCGATAATGGGCATGTCGAGCTCGGTTGCCAGACGAACCAGCGCTTGCTTCCGCTCGTCAGGCATTCGATAGCCAAGCGGATTCTGAAAATTGGGCATCACCATACATGCGGCGATGGGCAACTCCCGAGCGAGCTGACCTAGTATGTCGACATTGATGCCTTGAACCGGGTCCGTTGGAATTTCCACTACCTTCATGCCCATGCGTTCAATCGCATGCAGCATTGCATAGAAGGTTGGGCTCTCCACCGCGATCAAGTCACCAGGCTTAGCCACGGCTTGCAGGCACAAGTTGATTGCTTCAGTTGCGCCAACAGTAATGATGGCCTCGGTCGGGTCAACAACCAGACCTTGCTCCAAATGTCGACGAACAATCTGCCTCAACAGATGAGGGTGACCGGGAGGCAGAGCATTCTTGAGCTCTCTCAGAGACGCATCTTTTCCCGCCGCAAATGCGTAGCGACTGAGCTTGTCAAAAGGAAAATCTCCCGGGTCTGGGTAGGGTGAGCCCAATGGAACTGCATTGCCCTCAGAGATCGTTCGCAACGTGGACAGAACAAGCCTGCTGACATCAACTGAAGCCGAGATTGCAATTGGCTTGGGACGCTCGAGAGCTTCGGGAATTGTTGTCCCCGAGCCGTGGCGCAGGCTCACGAAAAAACCTGACTGGGGACGGCTCGTGATGAGCCCACGACTCTCAAGCAGCAAATAGGCTCTCAAAACCGTGGTGATGCTGACTTGGCGCAGCTTGCTGGTTTCTCGCACGGACTTGAGACGATCTCCTTCGCGATAGACACCTTTGTGAATCTGCTGCTCTATATCCTTTGCTAGCTTCTCATAGAGCTTCATAGGCTACCTTGAGGTCGTGGGGCATTCGCACTTGCATTGACGCAAAGCCGGCGAATATATCGCGCAACTGTGCTCTTGGATTTGAGCTAATTGTGTGCACTCCTCAGGTCCTACACCAGTGGCATTCTTCTAACCCGCGAAGTAAGAAAAGTGCGCCTGCCACCCCTCTTCTGCCGTGCAAGAGGTTCACTGAGCCTGACCTTAAAGCAGCCTTCCCCAACAACAACTGTTCACATGCCTTGAAGCGCTGGACTACACCCTCCAGCAGCTCCTACTGAGCTCTCGGCGCCACAAGCAAGCCGTCCGAGATCAAGACTGTATGCATGCAGTCTTGGCAACTTGCTCAGAACGCAACCCACAGTCTTATGTTTATTGAACTCGTTAAGAGCATCGCTCTACTGCTGGCGATGTGTTACTTATATGGCCTCGGTGATCGCCTGCATCAACCCATCGCAAAAAAGACCTTCTCCGGGCTGCTTTTTGGAGGAATTTGCGTTGTCGGCATGCATACCCCCCTGGTGCTAGGGCCTGGCGTAGTTATCGACGCTCGCTCGGTAGTACTTGGCATGGCAGGACTCTTCGGCGGCCCCTTTGTGGCAGGTGTCGCGGCAACCATGGCCTCTGTCGCTCGTGTATGGATTGGTGGCGTTGGAGTACCAGTCGGTGTCTCAGTCATTGTTTTGTGCACTGCAATGGGACTCATCTACCGCCGAGTTCACAACGAAGCTCTGCTCAATGTGACACCGCTTAACTTGGCAGGCTTTGGACTATTTATACATTTGGCGTCAGTAGTTGTTCTGCAGTTTCTGCCTCAAGAAACTGCTCAATACTTCAATAAACACTTGGCTGCGCTCTATGTCATTACATTCACCATGGCCACGATCCTTTCTGGACTGCTGCTTCGTGACCTAGAAATCCACCTTTCGGCCCAGCGATCCCTTAAGGAAACCGCGGCACGCCTAAATGCAATTACTCACGCGATCCCTGATGTGCTATTGATATTGGATGAGCAAGGGCGTTATATCGAAGTCATCACGCCGGAAAATACTCCGTCAATGACTGTGTCTGCTCAGATAATTGGCAAACGCATGCATGATGTCATACCCACTCCACAAGCAGACCGCCTGCTGACATTGATTCGTGACACGCTGGTATCTGGTCACATGCACTGTGTCGAATATGAAATTCAGACTAGCCGAGGAAGCCGTCATTTTGAGGGACGCACTCAACCTCTTGGTATTTTGGTCAATGGTTTTAGTACTGTGATCTTCCTCGCACGCGACATCACCGAGCGAAAGCAATCAGAAACGGCGTTGCGTGAATCAGAACTACGCTTCCGATCACTGCTACGTCATGTTCCATCAATCTCTGTGCAAGGATATCGGGATGATGGAACCACAACCTACTGGAACAAGGCTTCAGAACGGCTTTATGGATACTTAGAGCAAGAGGCTCTAGGACGAAATATGCTGGATTTGATCATCCCCACCTCTATGCATGAAGTGGTACGCCAGAACATGCAGCAGATTTTCTCATTCGGACAACCAATCCCTTCTGGGGAGTTTCAATTACAGCATAAAGATGGATCACGAGTTGACGTGTTCTCAAGCCATACGTTAATTGAAGTTCCAGGACAGCCATCGGAGATTTTCTGCATCGATATTGATATAACCAGAAGCAAGGCTGCAGAGAATGAGGCCCGGTATCTGGCATTTTATGATGCGCTCACTGGCCTTCCAAATCGACGTCTGCTAATGGAGCGACTTCAGCAAGCTATCGTCAACAACACAGAGTCAGGACATTCATTAGCCGTGATGTTTGTGGACCTGGACAACTTCAAGACACTCAACGACACACGGGGACATGCGGTGGGTGATTTACTGCTGCAGCACGTAGCCGAGCGTTTGCGCAATGGTGTGCGAGAGCAGGACATCGTGGCTCGTCTTGGTGGCGATGAGTTCGTTGTAATTCTCGAAGACCTCACCGGCAACACAATTGAAGCTGCAGCCGATGTTCGTCAGCTTGGGGAGACCATCCTTGCACAGCTACGCCAGCCTTACTCTCTTGCCAAGCAGAATCATTATTTCTCTGCCAGCATCGGTGCTTCGATACTTGATGATCCCAAAGTATCTCCAGATGAGGTACTGCAGCAAGCCGACATGGCTATGTATCGTGCAAAAGATAAAGGGCGCAATACCTTGTGCTTTTTCAATCCGGAAATGCAACAGGCCATGAATCGACGAGCACTATTAGAGACTGAACTGCATAACGGTTTACGAGAAAGACAATTCAGACTTCTTTATCAGGCGCAGGTTGATAGAGATGGACATGTCATCGGGGCTGAAGTTCTCGTACGCTGGCATCATCCCACCCACGGCCTTGTGGCCCCATCGGAGTTCATTCCAGTCGCAGAAGAATCCGGCCTGATTTTGTCTCTCGGCAACTGGATCATGGAAGAGGCATTGCATCAGCAGGCTCGTTGGCGTCTGGACCCGCAACTTCGGACGTTGAACTTGTCGATCAATGTCAGCTCTCGACAGTTGCTACATGAAAATTTCATCCCTCAAACTATCGCTTTGCTGGAAAAAACAGGGGCCGATCCCAAGCGCATAAAACTAGAAATAACAGAGAGCTTTTTGCTGCAAAGCGTAGATGGAGCTGCGACAACCATGAGCGCGCTTCAAGCCTGTGGCCTTGAGTTTTCCCTGGATGATTTTGGCACTGGCTACTCCTCGCTGAGCTATCTCAAACGATTACCACTGTTCGAAATAAAGATCGACCAAGATTTTGTACGCGGAATACTGCAAGATGCCAATGATGCGCTGATTGCTCAATCCATCATCAAGCTGGCAATAAGTCTAGGATTGCACGTAATAGCAGAAGGCGTGGAGACCAGTGAACACTATTTAGCCTTGCTCGACTATGGCTGCCCTGCCTTTCAAGGGTATTTTTTTGCACGGCCCATGGCACTGCAAGACTTTGAACTTCATGTTGCAGCAAGCAACGCGAAGCATGTGTGCTGATCCCGGTTGAGTTGACCAACTGTGCTGGTTGCTGCTGACCAGTCTGCTGGTCGTGAACGGCTGAGTTCAGCCAAAAGCGGACTGCAAAACGAAGGACAAGCGGCCACATAAAGCACCTTACATCTCATCCGACTGGCAACCGCACGGTGACATTTTCCTCGATACGCTCATTTTGAAAATGACTCATACCGCAGGCAACACGCGTAACGCTTCGTGTTCAGGGCTCACTCACGTTACCCCAACATCAGGTGCAATTTGCTCTCCCTCCCTTGAAGCCATTGAGGATTTCGCTGGCGATCAACTCCTTGACTGGTAGCTGCCGCAAAGCATTGAGCGCGCCAACAAGGGCCGAGAGCTGTGAGCTCGATATGTGCACTGGCTCATGGAACGCATTTCGTTTCATTTAGCCTCTGTTAGCCAAATTTCATGCACTAAAGTCGCCCGTTTAGCTAATTATCGAGAGTCAACTGAGGGTCGATCTGAGCTGGCGCAACCAGCTAGAAGCACTCACACCCTACCCTTGCCGCGCCTCGATTCATATTGATCCAAGTGAAAAAATTCATTGAACCCTTCATTGGGGGATACCGCATGAAAGCGTTTATCCCATTCTGCATTGCCTCGCTGTGCTCCGTAGTATCTGCTCAAACCAGCGTGCCCTCGGGCCGCATAGTCCCGACTCCGATCTACGGCGTCACCGTGGACGATGTGAGCAGGCTTGGCGACATCACGCGCAGCCTATCGTCGCTGGCCTACCGGCCAACCACGCGCATCGTCTTCGATGAGTTCGTGAACCCGGACTACTACCGCAAGCCAGCAGTGGAAATCTCCAAAGTTTCCTATGTGATGGGTGAGATATTGGACTCGTACTACGTCAAGCAGTACAGCGTGGATGCGTACATACAGCGGACTAATCAATACCTCAATGCGTTGTCGGATGTAGTGGATATTTGGGAAGTAGCCAACGAGGTCAACGGCGAGTGGCTGGGGGCCAATGCCGATGTGGTGGCGAAGATGACCAACGCCTACAACATCGTGAAGGCACAGAACAAAACGGCCGCGATCACGCTCTACTACAACCAGGGCTGCTGGTCTCAAGCCTCCAATGAAATGTTCAAGTGGGCCGAGACCAATGTCCCTGCCTACATGAAGCAGGGTCTGGATTACGTCTGGATTTCCTACTATGAGGATGACTGCAACGGACTCAAGCCCAACTGGCAGCAGGTGTTCGACAAGCTGCGCGTGATGTTCCCCAATTCCAAGATCGGATTCGGGGAAGTGGGTACCTCACGCAAAACCAAGAAGGCCGAGTACCTGACCCGCTATTACACGATGAAGATCACTACCCCGAATTACGTGGGCGGTCATTTCTGGTGGTACTTCAGGCAGGACATGGTGCCCGTCACCAAGGAGCTGTGGACTACCCTGAATGCGGCGATCAAGGCGGAGCCCCGGTAGGTCAGTGAAGCATCCTCGTTTTCCTGCGCCGCCTAAAAGCAGAAGCCGGGGAAACGTTTGACACGATACGCGGCCGGAGGAGTCCGGCCTGGCGATTCATGTGGGCGCTGGTGCTTGAAGCGATGCAGCCAGCCCACGGTCATTGAGCGCACTTCCCGCAACGATTCAAAGACATGGCAGTCGAGCACCTCGGCTCTGCTGGTTCGGTTGAAATGGATGTACCGGCAACATTGATCATCTGTACCAAATGCTCGCTATCAATGCGCCGACAGCTTCGATCAGGGATTCACTGAGAAGATGATCATCCCTGGCTACCGAGGTCGCTCCCTGGCAGGCTCCTTTCGGCCAGGAGCAGCCGTCCTGCGCGTCGCCGCGAGCGGACGGTCCAGGCTGGTATCAGCCTTTCAAGTACAAAATGCCAATGACTGCAGTTGCCAAATGCTGTCATTGCACCAAGGCTTCCGGGAGGCCTGATCTACACCTCAAAGCTGCCACTCGCGTCTGAAGCATTCCGAGTATCCACTTTTGCATGCGTTGAAGTAGAGCTATCGCCAGAGCGGATGTTCATAACAATGCTCTTGTGCATGCACGCCGGGGCTGTCGGCAGCAGATCTGCGAGCCGACGGCAGATAGCCAAAGCGCGCGCGGAAAGTTCGGCAAATCAGGCACGTGATCAGTATCCACATGCCTGGGCAATCTCCGGAACACTCAACGATGTGGTGTGCACCAGTCTCATGGCGCAATGCATGAGCACGTCTTTCAGCACACTGCGTTGACGAGCAGCCTGCTATCTGCACCACTGCGGCCTCTGTCGCCAACTTTGCCAAAAACACAATGGGCTCGAATGAGCCCATTGCTTATCTGTCAAAACATATTGAATCAGGGCGCAATTGTGATGCCTTCCAAGCTCAGGACATCAAATCTCAACAAGCCCCATAGCGAAAGGGCCACAGAGCGGAAGCTTCTCACATTGGTCGACAAACATAGTTAGTCGCCAATGCGCCGCCTTGAGGCGTGCTGCCAATGTAGTGAGGATACGATCCAAGGCGGCACATGGGCTTGGAAGACACAAGGTCAAAGGGCGGCAATGGCTTGCGGCTAGTCAGAAGCAAATCATTAGCCGGCCTCTTATCCTTTTCCACCCAGTCATCAAGCAGACCAATGAAGTCAATGGCACCCGGCGTTCCATAGGACGGTGCATTGGCAGATCCTGCTGGCAAACCTGCCGATGTATGGGGCAATCCAGGCACGGCATAAGCCATGAAGAACTGATCGACTTTCTCCTGTCCCATTTTTGCCACCACTGCATCGTAGTAATCGATGCCAGTCTGGGGACTGTTACCCTTATCCGACAGGTTCTCGCGCATGATCAACTTGCCTCCTCGCGCACGGAACGCGCTGAGATCGGGATCCGTCATATCCATCCATTGCGAAAGCTGCTGCAGTCGGGCTTTATGGTCTTCGGCTTTGAAGTCAAGCGGGTTGTATTGCGCGTCTTTTGTCACGAAGTAGCGAACCAAGCTCCCCCCTACAGAGTAGCTGCGCCCTCCACCCACTGCGTCGGGGTTTGTACCGGGAGCAACCGTGCCTGTAACCCATCGCTCAAATGCACCGTCAACGGCTTCACTACCGTACAGGTATCCTGGATAAGACTGCAGCTGATTGGCCAACGTGAAGGGATAGCGTTGCCCGCCATATGTCCAACGCAGGGTCGCTAGCTGTGCATCTGAAAAGCAGGAATTTCCTTCATCGTTGCCACTGGAACATCTGAGGGATGCAATTGCTGTCTCCGCAAGGGGCCGGCAGGCCTTGTAGTTGCTGACAATCTGATCCTCAATGCCGTCAATAGCATCGCAAGCCTTTCGGACCGTGTCGTGCAAGAGCTGGACCTTGCCACCCAGCCAAGCTCCAGGCGAGCTTTGCACCTGGCCCATGCTTAACTGGAATTGCCATAAGCCCATCAACCGAATAACCGGATCTATGACAACGATTCCATCAAAGTCTGCTGGATAGCGCTGTGCCATCAGCATGCCTTCGCGGCCGCCTTCAGAGCCTCCGATGTAGTAGGCTTTGAGTGCTCTGTGTCCATAGAACCGTTCCGACAACTGCACGCCCACATCACGCGTTTTCTTGTACGCGGCATAGGCATAGTTTGTCAACGCTTCATCATTGAGAGCGAAGGCTCCGGCATCCACGCCGGCTGAAACTTGGTGCCCCGAATCTGTGCCAAGAGTCATATAGCCCCTTGTAAGCGGCAGCGGCGTCTCGGGGCCATCTGCACGGCCTGGCCCAAGCCCAGTCACCAAGGTCCCGTTGAGTCCGCCACCGCCCATTTGCACGCTCTTGCCGTTCCACGAAACGGGCAGGTTAACCTGGGATGTGATCAACGGTGCCGTAGTATCTACAGGACGAATATCGATCAACAACTCACAGTAATCTGGCGTTGCTGCAACCATCGCCGTTCCGGCCGCATTAGGAGCTGCAGACACTGCAGCGCGATACGTTGCCTTAGTGACAACCGCTCCTTGAGTCGGCTCGGCAATACGTGCTGCATCAATCTGAGCACTCTGCAATGCCGCACAGGTCTTGGCTGCGTCCTTTACAACCAGTGGCGTGGGAAATCCCGAACTACTGTCGTCGCCGCCACAGCCCGTCAGCAACAAACTTGCGGCAAGGGAAATCGAGCCCAAGTAAAAGCTGTGAGTTGTTTTCAAAGAAGGCATGTTTTTGATTCGTTGCATGGTGTGTGTCCTGTTCGGCCCGAGACTTAGAACGAATGCTTCAAACCCAGCATCACACCAGTTTGAGAATCTCCCGCGAGCGGGTTGCCTCCCACAGCAGCCGAACTGACGGAAATAGCCAAACGTTTTCCATTGTTTATGTGTGCGACCTGGGCATACGCAGCCGTTCGCTTGGAGAACTTGTAGGTGCCGCGCAGTGCAGCCAGAGTCGAATGATCGCCGCCCTGCGAATAGCGCAGCTGCTGTATTTGCCCGTCAACGGTAACGGCTGTAGACGGACTCCAGGAAAGTCCCACCCAGGCCAGGTGGCTACGTCGAGTGACGCCATTGGTGAGCGATGCTGCCGCAGCCGCGTCGTTGTCACGGCGGATCACACCAGCCCCCAATTTGAACGAAGGAGTCAGCGAGGCATAGCCATTGACCATGATGCGGCGGTCCTTCATATCCGAACGCACCAGCCCCGCAAAAGCGCCTGCACCGCCGCGCATCTCGTCAACAGCTAGCGCAGCTCCCCAAGGAGCTGTGTCGTACTTGAGCATGGCAGACCACTGGCGGCAAGCTTGCCTGTCCGTGCTCGATTCCCCTGCGCAATTGGCCCCTGATGGACTGGGACCGGCATTGACCGTATCACGTCCGAAACTATAGGAGCCCCCCAAACTCCAAGCTCCAAAACGGCCGCGGTAGGCCAGCGAATTGTCGGTGCGTGTATTGGGAATGTAGCTGTCCAGGCTGCTGAGTCCGAAGGCATTGGGCCCCAGCAGATCAGCATCGAACAGCGCCCAGTACAGCATGGTGTAGTTCCGTCCCACCGAGGCACTCCCCCAGCCTCCACTCAAGCCGACCCAGGCTTGACGCCCGAAGCCACGACCACCCTGATTGAGGGTTCCGGAATCCACGCCAAATCCCGACTCCAGTGCAAATTCGGCATTCAGGCCACCGCCCAGATCCTCCTTGCCGCGAACGCCCCAGCGCGAGGGCGCCGTACCGGTCAACCCAGGCATTCTCGTCAACGAGCCTCCGCCCTGCACATTGCTCAGGTGCTCAATTCCGGTATCCAGGTGCCCATATAGCGTGACCGAAGAACCGGTCTGTGCCTGCGCCCCCATGGCTGCAGCCAACGATAGCGACGCTAACAACACTGGGCTGAAATGACGGTCCATTTTTTTGTCTCCTGTTGATGTAGTAATAAAAATCAGCACGCCGCAACGTCACACCCGTTTGAGGGGGCTAGATACAGACGTTTGGGAAATGGGAGAAGCCCGCCCGGCTCAGGCGGCGGGACTTCCACAGAACATGACAAAGCGTGCCTCGCGCCGGGCAATCAACCAATGGCCGTCGGCAGTGCGGCAAAAGTGGTCGTTGAACTCACCCAGAAGTTGTCGCTCATGCGCCTTACGACCATGTTCTGTCACTGGCTCCGAGTCGTCGCAAGACCAAAGCAGCACCTGACTATGCGCGCTTGCGGTGTCTGCTCCATGCATTTCGACCAGGATATTGGTGAGCAAATGTCGTGTCATGCGGCCGCTTGGGCGCTGCTGATAGGCAGCAGCGATGGCAGTACGTCCATGCAGTGGCTCACCACGGGGGCGCTGCAACACGGCTTCTTCGGCAAACAGCTGTGAGAAGCGCAGGGCATCTCCAGCGTCGGCATAGGCCGCTGCACGTAAAACCAGGTCAATGCAAGCCTGTCGGTTCAACTGCTGCAGGTCGTTGTTCATCACTTGTCTCCTCGGATCGGCCGTCTAAGTTATGCCGTTTTTATTTGGTACCCAAGGATTCCACGAGCCAGCAATTAGAGCCAATGCCACCATCCATTCAATCAATGCGTTTTACTTATGAGCCAATGACACCAAGGACTGTCGTTACGCTAATCTAGGCGGGCCATGAACCTTCCATCTCTATACCCGCCTAGCGTCATTACGCATGAGTCATCGCATTTTCCGGATTTGGCCAGCCAGTTGCGATCCCTGCGAGCCGCACTGACTGTCGTGCGTCAAGGCAGCACCATTCGCGCAGCGCAGGCGATGCACCTATCCCAACCAGCTGTTGCAAGGTCAGTGCTGCAGCTTGAGGAGGCCTGCAGGCTTCCGCTTTTCATTCGCGGTGCACGCGGCATGATGCCGACCGCGCTGGGAAACCAGATGGCTGCACGTATCGAGACAATGCTCCAGCATCTTGGCAGCGGAGCCGCCGAAGCTCAGGCAGCATCCGCCCTCACGGCGCGGCGTTCTTCATTGCCTCACCGCTTCGCAGAAGTGGTGCCACCCGGACATTTGCGAGCCTTGCTCGCTATCGCTCACTGCGGCAGCGAGTCGCAGGCTGCCCAGAAGATTGGCGTCACGCAGCCGTCCATTCATGCCGCGCTGCAAGGGCTGGAGGCCAGCCTTGGCCTGCAGCTGTTTTACAAACTCACCTTCGGAACTCGGCTCACACCGTCGGGAGAAGCTCTGCTGCGGCGTGTCAAGCTGGCCTTGGCGGAAATCAGGGATATGGAAAGCGATATCTCGGCCTGGCATGGCCAGATCAAAGGGCGTGTGGTAGTTGGAGTATTGCCGCTGTCCGTGGGTATTTTCTTGCCCGCTGCCGTGGACAGACTCTCTTCAAGCCACCCCGACATTGAGATCAGCATTGTGGACGGCACCTACGAAAGCCTGATGCAAGGCCTTATGAGTGCAGATATTGATGTCATTGCCGGCGCGCTGCGCGCACAAGTGCCAGAGGATGAGGTTCAGCAGCTTGAGCTGTTCGACGACGACCTGGTTGTCGTCGCCCCCAGCGATCACGACAGCCTGCAGCGTGAGCATCTGACGCTTGAGGATCTGCTGCAATGGCAATGGGTCACGCCATTGCCCAACACACCGGCAGATAGCGCAATGGTCAGGCTGTTCCGCTCGCACGGACTGGAGCCGCCGCGCAGCAATCTGCGAGCGAGCAGCCCGACCATGACGCTGGCCTTCGTGCTGCAGACCGGCAGGCTGGCCCTGGCCTCGCGTGGACAGGCCATGCGGGACAATCATGGCGGCCTACTGTCCATCTTGCCCGTGGAGCTGCCCTCTACGCGTCGAGGCATAGGCCTGGCGATACGTGCGCAGGGAACCGCCTCACAGAATCTAGATCTGTTCATTCGGGCCTGCCACCAGACCATGGCGGACCTGCCCGCCTAATTGCTTCCCGCTAGCGGAGCATCCAGTCGGCCAGGGCTTTGGACACTTGCTCAGGCTGCTCCATGGTGCTCATGTGACCACTATCCTCGATCACGACCAGCTCTGCTCCTGGGCATAGCTGCTGCATGCGTTCGTGCCGGGACAAAGGACTCCAGAGGTCCTGCCGCCCACAGACCAGCAAGGTCGGACAGTTCAGCGCCTGCAGGACCGCTGTTGCATCGGGCCGACCCAGCAGAGCATCGATCTGTGCAGCAAAGATGGACGGGGTGAAGCGCGCCACCATGTCCAGGACTTCTTCGAACAGCGGAGTGTCAAGACGGCCGGGGTGAACCATGCCTCGTGCCCATTGGCCCCCCATCTCCCGCATGCCGTTCTCGAGCGCCTTGTCCAGCAACGCCTTTCGTTTGGCACGCTCGCTGGCACCAGCCTCGCCAGCCGCGATGGGCTCCATGCCGGTGTCCAGCAAAGCCAGACGCTCCACACGCTGCGGAGCCATCCTGGCGATTTCCAGTGCCACGCGCCCCCCCATCGAATGTCCGGCCAAGGAAAAGCGCTCTGCGCCTACCTCGCTCAGCACCAGGCGCGCCATTTCCTCAATGGAAGCAGCATGGCCATAGGAAGGGCTGATGCTGTCGGCAAAGGAAAGCGCCTTTCTCTGCTCCTGCCAAACCACTTCGTCACAAAGCAAGCCGGGCAAAAATACGATGCAGGGTTTGCTCATGCAGCGCTCTCCAGAATCAGATGGCCGACGGCCGTGTTCGATGCAGGCACATGGTAGAAGCGGTGCGCCACCTTGGGCAGCGGTGCGGGGCCGCCCACATCGGACATGGCGCCGCGCGCAATCAGCCACATCACCAGCTCGATGCCTTCCGAGCCGGCTTCGCGCACGTAGTCGATATGCGGCATCTGCGCCAGACCGTGGGGGTTCTCGATCAGCAGATCCAGGAACTGGTTGTCCCATTCCTTGTTGATCAGGCCCGCGCGCGCACCCTGCAGCTGGTGGCTCATGCCGCCCGTGCCCCAGATATGGACGTTGATGTCCTGGTCGTAGCTCTCCACGGCCTTGCGGATGGCGCGGCCCAGGTTGAAGCAGCGCTGGCCGGTGGGCACGGGATACTGCACCACGTTCACGGCGAAGGGGATCACCGGGCAGGGCCAGGAGCCGGTCTTGGGGTCCTGCTCGCCGCACATCAGCGACAGAGGCACCGTGAGGCCGTGGTCCACGTCCATCTTGTTGACGATGGTCAGGTCGAAGTCCTGCTGGATCACGGACTGGGCAATGTGGCTGGCCAGGTCGGGATGGCCGACCACCTTGGGCACGAGGCGCGGGCCCCAGCCTTCGTCGGCGGGCTGGAATTCCGCAGCCGTGCCGATGGCGAAGGTTGGAATGCAGTCCAGGCTGAAGGCCGTGGCGTGGTCGTTGTAGACCAGGAAGATCACATCGGGCTTGTTGTCCTTCATCCACTGGCGCGAGAAGTCATAGCCCTTGAACAGGGGCGCCCAATAGGCTTCCTGGGTCTTGCCCATGTCCATGGCGGCGCCGATGGCAGGCACATGCGAGGTGAAAATGGATGCGGTGATGCGTGCCATCAGGCTTGCCTCCCTGTTTCATTCAGGAATCTGTTGCCCTCTATGCCGCGCCCGCCTGCAAGCATCATCTGGCGGTAATCTTCTTCGCTCATGCCCGTCATGGTCGACACCATGTTCTGTACGCTGATGCCGTCAGTGGCGCCTATCTTTACGAGAAAGTAAATGTTCCCGCCCAGGTCTATGCAGCGATTGAGATCGCGCGCCAGCACGGCCTGCTTCTGCTCCTCGGTCATCGACCACTCGTCGAGATAGGCTCGCTCGTTGGCGCGAAAGCGCTCGCGGTTCTCCGCCTTCATCAGGCTCATGCAGAACTGGTTGAGCCAATAGCCCCTACGGGACTGCTCTGCGTCAAACACCGTGGTGCCAGGCACATCAAGATAAGGTTTGTTCAAAGCCATAGATATCAATTTCTGCAGATTCAAAGATCCAGTACCAGCCGTTCACAGCGGGCCCGTGAGCAGCAAGGAGTGAACTGATCGTCAGCGGCTTGCTCCTCAGCGGTCAGATAAGAATCACGGTGATCAATTTGTCCTGATAGAACGCGCGTCAGGCAAGTGCCGCAAACCCCCTGCTCACAGGAAACCATGATCTCCACACCAACGTCCTGCAAAGCCTGTGTCACGCTCTGACCTACCGCGACAGACACGACACGCCCCGAACTTGCGAGTTGCACTTCGAAAGCAGTGTCCTCGCCGCGAGGGCCAACATTGGCTGCCGCAAAAAACTCCCAATGCAATCGCTTTTCGCTCCAGCGCTGCTGGCGCGCAGCGTCCAGCACTGCGTCGATAAACCCCTGGGGACCGCAAACATAGAGATGCGTGTCCGGCAAGGCATCGGCAAGCACGGCTTCTATGTTCAGGCGCTGGGAAGCATCGCCCTCGTCAAAGTACAGTTGCACCTGGTCAGCGAAGGCAGAGTCCACAATACGCTGCTGAAAAGCCATGCGCTGCCTGGAACGACCTGCGTAGTGCATGCGAAAGGAGGCACCAAGTACCGAAAGCCGCTCCGCCATGCACAGGATGGGCGTCACGCCTATGCCCCCGGCCAAGAGCAAGTGGTGCGGCGCATCAGGTTCCAGCGCGAAATGATTTCTAGGCGCGCTGATCTGCAGCACGTCGCCTTCGGCCACAACTTCGTGCACAGCCGATGAGCCTCCACGTGAGGCTGGATCGCGCAACACGGCGATCTGGTAACGATGCGCTTCCGAAGGATCGTTGCACAGCGAATATTGACGAACGATTCCACCGGGAAGGTGTACGTCTATATGTGAGCCAGCCGCAAAAGATGGCAAGGTACCGCCATCGATAGCCACCAGCTCAAGGCCACAGATGTCCTGTGCCTCCTGCGTTCGCCGAGCGACTCGAACTTGCAAAAAGCTGCCAGCAGTCATACAGCCTCCGCGCGCTCACGCGTCAGCAAGCGCTCGATGACACGGCGTGACTGGACACCACCTGCATCGATGTTGAGCATCAGCAGCTTACGGTCAGGCCAGCGAATCAGGTTTTCCTGCTGCAGCTCCAGCACCTCCGTGTCCTCGCTGAAGACCTTGCCCTGCCCCTCGCGAATAGAGGCCGTCAAAGCCGCATCCTGTGGCTTGAACTGGCGCGCCATACCCCAGAAATAATGATGCGTGGTTTCGGTTTCCGGGGTAATGAAGTCCACAACGATGGACGAAACCTTTTTGTCTGCTGGCGCACCATGACCGCCATGCCCGGCCAGAGCCACGCCCACCTCGATCATCACGTGGCTGGGTGGCTCGAAATGACAGATCTGCCAACGATCCACGGGCTGGTCATCGGGCAGTCCATTGCCGCGCAAAGCCATGCGCCAAAATGGCGGAGCCTCAGGCAAGCCTTCCATGAAGCGGCTGGTGGTGACATGGTCGCCATCCACCTTGGTCACGCAAGGCGTCTCGTCGATTTCCTTTTGTCCAATCGAGCTGGCATGCACATAAGTTTCGTGCGTCAGATCCATCAGGTTATCGATCATGAGCAAATGACTGGCCTTGATGTGGTAGTAGCCGCCGCCATAGGCCCATTGCGGATTGTCCGCCCAGTAAAGCTCTGGAATCAGCCCGGGGTCGGCCTCCTCCTTGCGGCCTGGCCAGACCCAGACAAAGCCATACCGCTCCACGACTGGAAAGCTGCGGATCTCTGGAAATCCCCGCACGCGCTGGCCTGGCATGGCAATCGTTTTTCCCTCGCAACCCATCTCCAGGCCGTGGTAGCCACAGATCAGCTTTCCCTCGCAGACAAAGCCCAGCGATAGCGGTGCACCGCGGTGAGGACAAAAGTCCTCCACCGCAGCAATTCCCTGCGGGCCACGGTAAAAAGCAATGCGCTCATTGCAAATGGTGCGGCCCAAAGGCTTGTCTTGAGGGATTTCATCAGCCTTGCAGGCGACATACCAAGTGTTCAACAAAAACATAACGGGGTCGTTATCAATAGAGTGGGGAAATACGTGCTTTGAAAGTCAGTGCGCCGCAGCCACCGAACCCCGAAGAACCGCGACTCGGCCCGCGCCTGTGGCGAAAACGGCCATCGCAGCGACAATCAGGGGGACAGCGAAGACGTAGTAGAGCGAAGCAGGCTGCCAGCCGCCATCCAGCAGCAGTCCCGCCATGGTTGGCGCCACGATGGCGCCAATGCGGCCAATACCGATGGCCCACCCCATGCCGGTAGCGCGGACCTGGGCGGGATAGGTGGCAGGCACCAGGCCATAGAGACCAGCCATGGATGCAAACAGAAAAATACCTACACCGACTGCAGCAACAAATGCCCACGCCAGGCTGGTCGAAGCAAGGCCGAACAATGCGGTAAACAGCGCATTGAGCAACAGGCTGCCAATCGCCAGATTGCGCAACTTCGCCCTCACAGCCAGCAGACCGAACAAGCTACCGCCAGCAATGCCCCCCAGGTTCAGCAGCACTCCGCCCGTCACGCCCTGCTGGGCCGACAAACCGGCTTGCACCAGCAATTTGGGTGTCCAGCTCAGCGAGAAATAGACACTGAACATGAGCAGGAAAAAGCCTGCCCACAGCATCAGGGTAGGACGTGCCAAACCATTCTTGAACAGCGCCGCCACCGTATTGCCTTGAACGGCATCGCCGGCCACCGGAGCAGGCAGCTGCGCGAGCGGTGCATGGCCCATGAGCACCATCAAACGATTGAGCTTCTCGAGCGCGTGAACCGGACGGCGGCCCAGCAGGAAATCCACGGATTCGGGCAGACGCCACAGCACGATGGGCAACATCAAGGCTGTCGTCAGGCCGCCAAAAACAAAGACCGAGCGCCAGCCGTAATGTGTCAGCAGCCAAGCGGCCATGAGTCCACCCAGAGTGGCACCGATCGGATAGCCGGTGGCTTGCAACGCGATCGCAGTGCTGCGCCACTTTTGGGACGAGAACTCGGAAGTGATGACCCCCACGCTTGCCAGCATGCCGCCGATGCCGACGCCGGTGATGGCCCGCAGGGCAGCCAGCTCGATATAGCTTCGGGCCATGGCTGACATCAGCATTCCAGCCGAAACCACGACGAGGCACAGCACAATGACAGGCTGCCGACCGCGTCTATCGGCCACGGGGGCGACAAACAGCGAGCCAATGGCCATACCAATCAGCCCGGCACTGAACAACACGCCCAGCTGAGCGCCATTGAGCTTCCATTCAGCCGCAACTGATGATGCAGTAAAAGCCATCACGAGCACATCGAAGCCATCAAGCATGATGAGCAAAATGCAGATGCTTACGGCCAGCCATTGAAACGAGGTCATGGCACCTTCGTCCATGGTCTTGCGAATGTCTTTCATACAGGTCCTTATCAGGAACAGGTTGTCTCCGGAGCTTCGTTATGTCTGCAGCCGTCACGCCGCAGTAACCAGCTTTCTAGTTAGAGCGCCACTGTCTAACTTGCTAAAACAGCGTGGTGAGGCTCGACTGAAAAGTATCTCTATCAGAGTCTGTCAACGCCAATGCACACATTGCGGCAAGCTATGCGTTTTAATGATGACTTTTCTCGCCAACGCAGAAGATCTGACGAGAGATAGTGGGACAGCCTAATGAATCCCCGGGCATGGTCCATTGCTTGTCTTTCACATAAACATGGGGCGTAGGCATACCAAGACCCTGGGAACAGCGCCGCAGGCGTAGGTCTGCCACCGAGAAAGCGGACCTGGTTCGTCAAACCTATGAGCCTGGGATGAGCGTGTCACTCGTGGCTCACCAAGAAGGTGTATCGGCAAGCTTGCTCTTTACCTCGCGAAAGCTTGAGCATGAAGGGCCTCCGACACCAACGCCCTAATGAGTGCTGCCGCTCACACCACCAACTGGAAGCAGTACAACGCAGCACTCAAGGCTCGCGGCTCCTTGACCATCTGGCTGGACAAGACCATGTCTTGGCTTGCCGCTGACAGCGGCAAACGCGGGCACAGCCCGCAGTTCTCGGATGCAGCGATTCAGTTCTGCCTGACCATCAAGAACCTCTTTGGATTAGTCTTGCGGCAGACCACAGGCTTTGTTCAGTCACTACTGGCGCTGTCTGGATTGCTGTGGCCAATTCCCGACTTCAGTACATTGTGTCGCCGCCAACGCCGTCTGGATGTGCAAGTGGCATACCGCTCTAGCGCAGCCGGCCTGCACCGACTGGTTGACTCCACAGGCATCAAGTTCCTTGGCGAAGGCGAGTGGAAGTGCAAAAAGCATCGCCGCCAATGGCGCAAGCTGCACATCGGTATTGATGCGCAAACGCTGCAGTGTTGCCGCAGTTGCGGAGCAAGTTCCTGCCGAGGAGCCGCTGCTGACAGTGACAGGCGATGGGGCTTATGACACGCAGTCCGTGCATGCGGCGGTCATTCAGCGCAATGCCACGCCCATCATTCCCCCCAAGAAAGAATGCCAAGGTGCGCAAAGGCGATGGCTTTGCGCACCGCAACGCAGCTATCGCCGCATGCAGACGATTGGGGTGAAGTATCTGGAAACGCTGGAGCGGTTACCACCGGCGCAGCCCGGTAAAGACCAAGATGAACTGCATCAAACGCCTGGTTGAACGAGCAATGTCACGCACGTTCGAGCGCCAAGTTAACGAACTGCACATTCGAGCCTCCATCCTCAATCGGTTTACTGAACCGGTCTGCCCGCAGACGGTGGCTGTGGCCTAGCCACACCTGGGGTTGGGAAATCTGGCCTGGGGGTGATATATGCAACAACGCCCTTTCGATATCGCGCATATGAGTTTTTATGGCGGGCGGCTTCACGGACGAAAACGCGGGCTTGCGCGAGCCATGGCGGATTCAGACCGCCCTTCCGCACCCCGAGCTGGCAGCCGCAGAAACACACCAATACAGGTATTAACCCGAATAAAGTCGCTGAAACTAGCTAGAATCGCGCCCATCCTGCGGGAGAGCGGAGCCTTTCGAGGGTTCCCGCCGAAGGCGCAAACTCCCATAATCGCTCAGGCAATAAGTACCGCAGGTGGGTCTGACAGGACCCGGATATCGCCAACTGGAGAGCAGCCCGCAACCACAAGCTGCAGGGCTCACCGAAGGGGCAAGCATGTCCACCGCGAAGGTGCTCATGCGCAACTCTCAGGTAAAAGGACAGCGGGAGAGGCAAGCCGGACATTCCCGCCGATGTGAGTGGCTGGTCTATTTTCAAGTGCCTTCATGCTTCCTTCCGTCTCTTTGCTGGACTCGTTCCAGGCCTCCAACTTCACCGTCATGCTGGTCATCTATCTGGTGGCCATTACCGCCGAAGCCATGTCCGGCGCACTCGCCGCAGGCCGGCGCAATATGGATATCTTCGGCGTCGTCGTCATCGCCTTTGTCACTGCCCTGGGAGGCGGCACCATCCGCGACATGGTACTGGGCCACTACCCCATCGGCTGGACCCAGCACCCTGAATATGTGTATCTGGTCATCAGCTTCGGTCTGCTGACCACCGTGATTGCACGCCATATGCACAGGCTCAAGCAGGTGTTTTTGCTGCTGGACGCCATGGGACTGATCGCCTTTTCGCTGATCGGCTGCAATACCGCGCTGGAGCTGGGCTACCCAACCATCGTCATCATCATGGCCGGCATGATTACCGGCATCAGCGGCGGCATCTTGCGCGATGTGCTCTGCAACCAGGTCCCCGTGGTGTTCCGCCGCGAGCTGTATGCCAGCGTGTCGCTGTCCGTATGCCTGATGTTCCTGGGCCTGCGCTATCTGGATGTCAGCCCCAATATCAGCACCATCGTGTGTTTTGCCGGCGGTCTGGCCTTCCGTCTGGCCGCCATTCGTTTCAAATGGCGCCTGCCGGTTTTTTCGTACCAGCAGCGCTGGGAGTGATAGAGACTCCCCCCTCTCTTGCTACGCAGGAGGGGGACGCAGCCATCGCTGCGGGGCGGCCCTTGCTTGGCTGCTCTGACCTAGACTGCGCCATGCATTACCCATGTAGTTTCACTTTCCATGTCTGAACCGATCACATGGATGCCGGATGGCACCCCCTACAACACCCGATTTGGTGATCGCTATCACAGCGAGCTGGGCGGCCTTGACCAGGCCCGCCAGGTTTTTCTCGGTGGCTGCGATCTTCCAGCTGCCTGGGCCGATGCAGCGCAGTGGCGCATTCTGGAAACCGGCTTTGGCTTCGGTCTGAATTTCCTGGTCACCTGGGCGGCATGGAAAGCCGACCCCAGACGCCCGCGCATTCTGCATTTTGTCTCGGTGGAGGCCTACCCTGTCTCGCGCGAGGATCTGCTCGCGTTTTTACCGGCCGATGGGGAACTGCGCCCGCTTGGCGAACAACTGGCCGAGCAATGGTGGGGACTGCTGCCCGGCGTGCATCGCCTTTCCTTTGATGACGGCCAGGTGCTGCTGACGCTCCATATAGGCGATGCCAGGACCATGCTGCGCAAGCAGCAGATGACGGCTGACAGCGTATATCTGGATGGCTTCTCTCCTCAACTCAACCCCGAGATGTGGGATGAAGATGCCATGAAGAACATCGCCCGCCATTGCCGCCGTGGCACGCAGCTTGCCACTTGGTGCGTGGCCGGCCATGTGCGCCAAGCGCTCAAGGCTCAGGGTTTTGACGTCAAGAAGCGCGTTGGCGTGCCGCCCAAGCGCCATAACCTGCATGCAGCCTACAACCCGGCCTGGGAGCCGCGCCATCGCCCTGACGGCCTGCCTGCGCCCGTGGGCCAGGCCGGCCGCTGCCTGGTGCTGGGTGCTGGCCTGGCTGGTGCCGCCGCTGCCGCCAGCCTGGCAAGACGCGGCTGGGAAGTGACGGTGCTGGATGCGGCGGCCGAGCCTGCGGCAGGAGCTTCAGGCCTGCCAGCCGGCTTGTTTTGCCCGCATATTTCGCCCGATGACAGTGTTCTGTCGCACCTGTCCAGAAGCGGCGTACGCACAACGCTACAAAATCTGCAGCAACTGAGCCAAGCGCAAAAGTTGCATCCAGCCCAGGACTGGGCCCATGGCGGCGTGCTGGAGCATGACCTGAACGAGCCCTCTCATCTGCCCAGGTCATGGCTGCAACCCGGCAGCGAGACATTCCCCTGGGGTCAGCACTGGAGTACGCCTGCGCTGCCGGCTCAGCTGGCTGCGGCAAAGCTGCCTGCAGACAGCCACGCCGTCTGGCATGAGCAGGCTGGCTGGGTACGCCCCGCACAACTGGTGCGCGCGCTGCTGCAAGCCCCCGGGATTCATTGGCAGGGCCATGCCCGAGCTTCACGGCTGGTGCACGATGAAGTGCGCAACATCTGGCAAGTGCTGGATGCCCGGGGCCAGACCCTGGCCCAAGCCCCCATGCTGGTGCTGGCCCTGGGCCCGGACACCAAGCCCTTGTTGCAAGCCAGCGGCCTGGCAGCAGGGGAGTGGGAGCTGCAAGCCATACGCGGCCAGGTCAGCGTGGCCGAGCATGATGCCGGGACGCTGGCGGCCATGCCGCCCTTCCCCGTCAACGGTCATGGCAACCTGGTGCCGGACTTTCCCTCGGCCAACCAGGCCGGCGCACACCAGTGGATCATGGGATCGACCTTCGAGCGCGATGTGACCGAGCTGCCGCCCACCGCTGCCGACCAGCAGGCCGCCCATGCCAGCAATGGCGAAAAACTGGGCGCTTTGCTGCCCGGGTGCAGGCAGACGCTGAGCTCCTTCTTCGATGCGGACCAGCGGCCCGCCACCTGGGCGCGCCTGCGTTGCGCGGCCTATGACCGTCTGCCGCTGGCAGGTCCCGCCGGGCAGTCAGCCACCGATCTACCGGGCCTGTGGGTGCTGACGGGGCTAGGCTCACGCGGGCTGACGCTGTCCATGCTTTGCGGCGAACTGCTGGCGGCACGCCTGCATGGAGAGCCGCTGCCGCTGGATGCCAGGCTGGCTCAGGCCCTGGGTACGCAGCGCCTGTGGAGCCGCGCCCTGCAACATCCCAGGTAAGCCACTCGCAAAAAAAGCACACAGCGCTTACGGAGAAGCGCTGTGTGCCGTTTCAGGCCTGATTCCGAAGCCGGGTTTATTCGCTGCTTAACGATGCCACGGTGACCAGGGGCTCCAGTTTGGTCGCCAGCACCTTGTCCAGCGTCTTGCCGTCCATGTCCACGACTTCAAAGCGCCAGTCTTCCCACTCCACCACGTCGGCTTCGGTAGGCACGCGGCCCAGCAGCAGCATGATCATGCCGCTCAAGGTGTGATAGCGGCCGCGCTCTTCCTCGGGCACGGTATGCAGGCTCAGGCGGTCCTTGAGTTCGGGCACGGGAATATGGCCGTCCAGCAGCCAACTGCCGTCTTCGCGCTGCACGGCCCAGCTGGTTTCGGGATCACGCGGCTGGAATTCGCCGGTAATCGCCTCGATCAGGTCCTGCAGCGTGACAATGCCCTGCACCTCGCCGTACTCGTCGATCACAAAGGCCATATGCAGATCGGAGGTACGGAAGTTGTCCAGCAACTCCATACCGGTAATGGTCTCGGGTACATAGAGGGCAGCCTGCAGAGGCTGGTCCTTGAGCGCCTGCTTGCCCTTGTTGCGCACGGCCTGCGTCAGCCACTGGCGGGCATTGAGCACGCCCACGATATTGTTCATATCGCCACGCACGACCGGGAAGCGCGCGTGGTCGGCCTGTTCGACACGGGCCAGGGTCTCTTCCAGGCTCTCGTCGATATCGAGACAGATGACATCGCTGCGCGGCACCATCAGCGAGCCGATCTGGCGATCGTCCAGACGGAACACATTGCGCACCATGGTGTGCTCCTGCGACTCGATCACGCCGGCCGTGTGGCCTTCCACCAAAATGGCCTGGATTTCCTCTTCGGTCACCACGCTGCCATTGCTTTCCTTGACGCCCAGGACCTTTAGCAGGCCGCGCGTCGATGCCGACAGCAACCAGACAAAGGGTTTGGTGGCCAGGGCCAGAAAGTTGATGGGACGCGAGATCAGGCGCGCCAGGGCCTCGGGATGGGTCTGGCCCAGGCGCTTGGGAACCAGCTCGCCCACGACGATGGAGAAGTAGGTGATCAGCACCACCACCAGGCCGGTGGAGAGGTAGTCGGCATATTTCTGGGTCATGCCCAGGGTGATCAGCCAGTTCTCCAGCGGGCCGGCCAGAGCCGCCTCGCCGACGATGCCGTTGAGCACGCCGATGGAGGTGATACCGATCTGGATGGTGGAGAGGAAACGCGTCGGGTCCTCACCCAATTTAATAGCAGCTGCCGCGCCGCTGTCGCCCTCATCCACCAGTTTCTGCATGCGGGTTTTGCGGGCGGTGACCAGCGCAATTTCCGACATGGCGAAGACGCCGTTCAGACAGATGAGAGCGAAAAGTATGGCTATTTCCATAGTCAGGCACCCGCTTTCAATCCAGGCGCCTCAATCATTGAACAAGCCTTGATTCTAGAGAATGCCCGGCACAGGGGCGCTCACAAAATGCAAGCGCGCAGAAAGGAAATTGGTTCAGGTGCTCCGTACGAGCGTTCTGGCAGCCCTTCACATATTCATTCAGATATATATGAAGCACTAAATAATCGTTTGTTTTTATATAAAGCCTCTCTACAGTTCTGACCAACGATCAAAGTGCAATGCCACCCGAGGCAAGGCATCCGCTCCACGGAAGAACTGAAGACATGTATCAATACACCGATTTCGACAAAGCGTTCGTCAAGCAACGCGCCGACCAGTTCCGTGACCAGCTCCAACGCTGGCAGGCAGGCAAGCTCACGGAAGACGACTTCCGCCCGCTGCGTCTGCAAAACGGCTGGTATGTGCAGCGCTACGCCCCCATGCTGCGCGTGGCCGTGCCCTACGGCGAAATCAACTCGGCCCAGATCCGCGTGCTGGCCAAGGTGGCCCGTGAGTACGACGAGCCCGAGGCCGAAGTCTTCAAACAAGCTCTGGAAGGCCAGGGCAAGCTGGGCACGACCTATCTGCCCAAGAACTGCGCCCACTTCACCACCCGCACCAATGTGCAGTTCAACTGGATTCCTCTGAGCAAGTCCGCCGACGTGATGGATCTGCTGGCCTCCGTGAACCTGCACGGCATCCAGACCAGCGGCAACTGCATCCGCAACACCACCACCGATGCGCTGGCCGGTATCGCACCCGACGAGATCATCGACCCCCGCCCCTACGCAGAAATCCTGCGTCAGTGGACCACGCTGCACCCCGAGTTCGCGTTTCTGCCACGCAAGTTCAAGATCGCCATCACCGGCGCCAGCGAGGACCGCGCCGCCACGGGCTGGCATGACGTGGGCCTGCACATGGTCAAGAACGAAGCCGGCGAGATCGGCTTCAAGGTCTTCGTGGGCGGCGGCATGGGCCGCACGCCCGTGATCGGCACCGTGATCCGCGAGTTCCTGCCCTGGAACCAGATCATGAATTACATCGAGGCCATCGTCCGCGTCTACAACGAGCTGGGCCGCCGCGACAACAAGTACAAGGCCCGTATCAAGATACTGGTCAAGGCCGAAGGCCAGGCCTATATCGACGCCGTGGAAGAGGAATTCCGCCAGATCGTCGAAGTGGACGGTGGCCCTCACACCGTGCCCCAGGCCGAGTTCGATCGCGTGGCCGCCATGTTCACCACGCCCGCTCTGCCCGTGGTGGCCGATGCCGCAGGCGATGAGCAGGCCCTGATTGCCCAGACCGCCAAGGAACCCGCTTTTGCACGCTGGATTGCCCGCAACGTCCACGCCCACCGCGTGGCCGGTTTGCGCGCCGTGACTCTGTCCTTCAAGCGTGTCGGCCAAGCCCCCGGCGATGCGCAAAGCGAACAGCTCGACGCACTGGCTCATCTGGTGGACAAGTTCTCTGCCGGCGAAGCCCGCGTGACGCACGACCAGAACGTGATGCTGCCCTGGGTGCAGGTCGGCCAGCTGCATGCACTGTGGACCGAGGCCAAGGCCCTGGGTCTGGCCAGCACCAATGTGGCGCTGCTCACCGACATGATCGCCTGCCCCGGCGGCGACTTCTGCGCGCTGGCCAATGCCCGCAGCCTGCCGATTGCCGACGCCATCACGGCCCGCTACCAGGATCTGGACGAACTGGACGACATCGGCGAAATCGATCTGCATATCAGCGGTTGCATCAACAGCTGCGGCCACCACCACAGCGGCCATATCGGCATTCTGGGCGTGGATAAGGACGGCAAGGAGTGGTATCAGGTCACGCTGGGCGGCTCCGACGGCTCGACCCTGTCCGGCCAGGCCGTGGCCGGCAAGGTCATCGGCCCCTCGTTCAGCGCAGCCGAAGTGCCCGATGTGATCGAAGCCGTGCTGAGCACCTATCGCGACCTGCGCCAGCCCGGCGAGCACTTCATCGACGCCGTGCGCCGCATCGGCCTGGATCCCTTCAAGGAGGCCGGCAAGGCAGCCCGCCACCCTGTGGAAGCCGAAGAAGAAGCGCTGGCCTGAAGCCATAAGAACAAGGATAGAGTCATGAAAATTCTGGCAAGCAACGAATACCAGGCCCCCACCGAAAGCTCCGGCAATGTGCTGGTGCTGGCCAACGATGTGAACGCCCTCGAGGTGAATCTGGACGGCATCGCACAGGTGGATCTGTATTTCCCCAACTTTACCGATGGCCGTGCCTTCAGCCAGGCCTATCTGCTGCGACGCCGTCTGAAGTTTGCAGGCGACATCCGTGCCACCGGCGATGTGCTGATCGACCAGCTGGTTCAGATGGAGCGCACGGGCTTCAGCAGCGCCGTGCTGCGCGAAGGCGTGGACGCCGCCGATGCCCAGCGCCAGTTCGAGCGCTTTGGCGGTTTTTACCAAGCCGATGCCGTGCACACACAACCCCATTTCGTAGAGGTGCAAGCATGAGCCAGCTCGCCCCCGTAAGCACCCTCGACCTGGATCTGGCACAAATCAATGCCGAACTGGGCCGCGACGCCCAGGCGCTGGTGAACTGGGCCGTGGGCCTGGATCAGCCCACCATAGTCACCACCAACTTCCGCCCCTTCGAGGCGGTGATCCTGCACATGGTCACGCGCGCCAACCCCGAAGTGCCTGTGGTCTGGATGGACAACGGCTACAACACCGAAGCCACCTATCGGTTTGCCGATGCGGTGACCAAGCAGCTTGGGCTCAACCTCAAGATCTACCTGCCGCTGCGCTCACGTGCCCACCGCGAAGCCGTGGAAGGAGCCACGCCGGCGCTGGACGATCCGCGCCATGCGGCCTTCACAGAAGAAGTGAAGCTGGAGCCCTTTGCCCGCGCCCTGCGCGAAACCGCACCCAAGGTCTGGTTCACCGCCCTGCGCGCCACCGACACCGCCGTGCGAGCACAGATGGAGCCCGTCAGCATCAATCCCGACGGACTGATCAAGGTTGCGCCGCTGCTGCACTGGTCGTCCAAGGAGCTGTACGAATACTGCGAAAAGCACGGCCTGCCCAACAACTTTGACTATGTGGACCCGACCAAGGGTGAAGACAACCGCGAATGCGGCCTGCATATATCTCACTAACCCCTTGAGCCGCTTTGCGGCTCCCCCTTTCTCGCCGTGCGGAAGGGGGACGACAGCATCGCGGCAGGGCGGCCCTTGCTCGCAAGCCTCTTGTTCAGGTTGCGCCAGCTTTTAGGTCTTGCTTAATAAAAAGATAGCTGCTAGCCAAATATCCATAGGCGCTACAGCATTATTTGATTGGATAAAAAATGAACGCTCGTGTGGATACTTCCGTGTTGAGCCATCTCAGCAACCGCCACCTGGATGCACTGGAAGAAGAAACCATTTTCATCCTGCGCGAAGTGGCCGCCACCTTTGAACGCCCCACCCTGCTGTTTTCGGGCGGCAAGGATTCGCTGGTCATGCTGCGCTGCGCCGAAAAGGCCTTCGGCGCAGGCCGCATTCCCTATCCCTTGCTGATGATCGACACCGGCCACAACTTCCCCGAAGTGACCGATTTCCGCGACCAGCGAGCCAAGGAACTGGGCGCCGAGCTGATCGTGCGCAGCGTGGAAGACTCCATGGCACGCGGCACCGTGCGTCTGGCACACCCCGGCGAATCGCGCAATGTGCACCAGTCGGTGACGCTGCTGGAGGCGATTGACGAGTTCCGCTTCGACGCCCTGATCGGCGGCGCGCGCCGCGACGAGGAAAAGGCCCGCGCCAAGGAGCGCATCTTCAGCCACCGCGACAGCTTCGGCCAGTGGCAGCCCAAGGCCCAGCGCCCCGAACTGTGGACGCTGTTCAACACCCGCATTGCACAGGGCGAGCATTTCCGCGTCTTCCCCATCAGCAACTGGACCGAGCTGGACGTGTGGCAGTACATCGCCCGTGAAAACATCGCCCTGCCATCGATCTACTACACCCACAAGCGCGATGTGGTGGAACGCAAGGGCCTGCTGGTGCCCGTGACCGAACTGACCCCGCCGCGTGACGGCGAGGAAGTCGTGCAGCGCGATGTGCGCTTCCGTACCGTGGGCGACATCACCTGCACCTGCCCCGTGGAAAGCACGGCAGCAACGGCCGAGGACATCGTGATCGAAACCCTGGCTGCCGAGGTCAGCGAACGGGGTGCGACGCGCATGGACGACAAGACCAGCGAAGCGTCCATGGAAAAGCGCAAGAAAGACGGGTACTTCTAAGGCATCCCCTGAGGCGCTACGCGCCTTCCCCTTCTCTCGAGCTTCGCTCCGGAAGGGGACGACACCCTCGGTGCGCGGCGGCGCTTCCTCGGTGTCTCTGAGTTGGGACATGTCGGTTTTTAGAAAGAATGCGATGACTGAGACTATTAATTCCGTAGCCGCTAGCGCAAACCCATCAAGCGCTTCAGGCCAATTTGATGCACATAACAGCAGCGCGCTGCGCTTTATCACCTGCGGCTCGGTCGATGACGGCAAGAGCACGCTGATCGGTCGCCTGCTGGTGGACACCCGCGCCGTGCTGCAGGATCAGCTGGCCGGCGTCACCAAGTCCGGCGAAACGGATCTGGCACTGCTGACCGACGGCCTGGCCGCCGAGCGCGAGCAAGGCATCACGATCGATGTGGCCTACCGCTACTTCGCCACCGAGTCGCGCAAGTTCATCATTGGCGACGCTCCCGGTCACGAGCAGTACACACGCAATATGGTGACGGCAGCATCGAGCGCCGATGCCGCCGTGGTGCTGGTCGATGCCACCAAGCTGGACTGGAAGAATGCCGATCTGGAGCTCCTGCCCCAGACCCGCCGCCACAGCCTGCTGGCCCATCTGCTGCGCGTGAATTCGCTGGTGTTTGCCGTCAACAAGCTCGACGCCGTGCAGGACCCGGCCCTGGCCTTTGCCCATATCAGCGCCGCGCTGCAGAAGTTCACAGCCTCCGCAGACATCAAGATCACGGCCACCGTGCCCGTGTCCGCGCTCAAGGGCTACAACGTGGTCAACAGCACCGACGGCTGGGCCGGCTACCACGGCCCCAGCCTGCTGCAACTGCTGGAACAACTGCCCAACACGCCCACCGACAGCGATCTGGCGCTGGCCTTCCCCGTGCAGTGGGTGGAGAAATTCTCTTCTTCGTCCGACACCAGCCAGGGCCGCCGCGTGTTCTGGGGCCGTGTCGCCACGGGCGTGGCCCGGGTCGGTGCCCAGGTGCAGATTCTGCCCAGCGGCCAGCTCGCGACCGTGGCCCAGGTCATAGACCACGCCCGCGCGCCCAAGGAAGTGGCTGCCGGCCTGTCCGCCGGCATCACGCTGGACCGCGAGGTCGATGTCTCGCGCGGCGACTGGATCATTGCCGCTCCCGTGCAAGCCGAAGTTGCCGAGGATGATTTTGATGCTCCTGCTGCCGCAAGCCCCTGGCCCAGCAGCCGCGAGATCACCGCCACCGTGGCCTGGATGGACACCGAACCCCTGGTGCCTGGTCGCGTTTACTGGGCGCTGCATGGCCATCGCTGGGTCAAGGCCAAGGCACGCCGCTTGGTGCACCGCCTCAATATCAATACACTGGACAAGGAAGACGCGCAGCAGCTCGAGGCCAATGCCATCGGCCAGGTGGAGCTGGTGCTGCAAGAAGCCATTCCGGCCGCACCTTTCACCCAAGCCCGCCAGCTGGGCTCGCTGATTCTGGTGGACACCGCCAGCAATGCAACGGCCGGTGCTGCGCTGGTGAACTGAAGCCAATGAAGACAGGGCCGCAACCGCGATCTGGCCGCCAAACCAGATCTCCATACGGCCTTATCCAGCCAGGCACTGGCGCTGCGCGGGAAAAAACCTAAAATCACGGGGTTTTACCAATCCCCACCCAAGAAGAAGATTCTCAATGACTCACGTCGTTACCGAAAACTGCATCAAGTGCAAGTACACCGATTGCGTGGACGTTTGCCCCGTGGACTGCTTCCGTGAAGGCCCCAACTTTCTGGTGATCGATCCCGATGAGTGCATCGACTGTGCCGTCTGCATTCCCGAGTGCCCGGCCAATGCCATCTTTGCCGAAGAAGATGTGCCTGCAGATCAACTGGCCTTCATCAAGCTGAACGTGGATCTGTCCCAGCTCAAGAGCTGGAAGAGCATCACCAAGCGCAAGGCTTCGCTGCCCGACGCCGACGAGTGGAATGGCAAGCCGAACAAAGTGGATTTGCTGGAGCGCTAAGCCGGTCAGGGCGCGGACTGCGCTACGCTTGCCTGCATGAGCCTGTCCAACGCAACGACCAACGCTTCCCTCTCGCTACAACCCGCCGTGGAAACCGACGCCATCATCATTGGCGCAGGTCCGGCGGGTTTGTTTCAGGCCTTCCAGCTTGGCCTGCAGGGCATTCAAGCCCATTTGATCGATGCCCTGCCCCATGTGGGCGGCCAGTGCAGCCAGCTCTACGCGCACAAGCCCATCTACGACATTCCCGGCATTCCCGTCTGCACGGGCCTGGAGCTGGTGCAACTGCTGGAAAAGCAGATCGCGCCCATGCAGGTGACCCGCCATCTGTCCCAGCAAGTACAGACCCTGCAAGCCCTCGACGACGGACGCTGGCAGGTCGGAACCACGGCAGGCGCAATGTTCCACACCCGTACCGTCTTCATCGCCGCAGGCGTCGGCGCGTTCGTGCCCAAGGCCCTCAAGGCGCCAGGAGTGGATGAGCTCGGCACGGGTCAGCTGCACTATCACCCGCAGCAGCTGGATATGACTGCAGGCCGCCAGGCGCTGGTCTATGGCGGCGATGAGGAAGCCGTAGCAGCAGCCATTGACTGCAGTTCAAGCGCGGCCAGAACCGTTCTCATGCACCGCCGTGACAGCTTCAATGCCGAGCCAGCGCAACTGACCCGGCTGCAGCAGTTGCGCGAGTCTGGCGCTGTCGAAGTGATGATCGGCCAGATCACCGAGGTGCGGCACGGCGATGGCCTACTGGAGTCCGTGCAATGGATGGACGGTGAGGGCAATGAACATCTGCAGCCTGTCGAACAGTTGCTGGTCTACCAGGGCATTTCACCCAAGCTAGGCCCTTTGACGGACTGGGGACTGGCACTGGAGCGCAAGCAACTGGCCGTGGATCCGGCAACGCTTGCCACCAGCGCCCCGGGGATTTATGCCATTGGCGACATCGTCAGCTACAGCGGCAAGAAACGGCTGATCCTTTGCGCCTTCCACGAGGCCACCATGGCCGCGTTCGCGGCAGCCGAATACCTGCAAGGCAGCAAGCCTTTGCTGGAATACACGACGACCAGCGCTCGCCTGCATGCCATCTTGGGCGTGTCCCACTGAAAAGCCGCCAGTGTCCTGCCTCGGACTCCTTGGAGTCCGCAGCTTCTGAGGCTGGCATAAAAAAACCGCTATCCCTCGGGATAGCGGTGTAAATCACGACGGGGTCAGACCCCACCGCGCGCACTTTGATCTCGGCTCAATGGCCATGTGCCGGCTTGACCGGAATGATGGGCACTTCCTTGCCTTCCTTGTCGTAGACCTTGCCACCTTCGACGCGGTCCCCATCGGCCAGGGCTTCCAGCACATGCTGGCTCAGGGCGCGGCCATAGCCGGCTTCAAAGACAGAAGGCTGATCGGAATTGCCTTGTTTGAAGTGGTTGTAGAGCAGGTTCAGGGTCACGGCAACCAGGGCCGTTGCGCTGATGCCCGAGTGGAAGATCGTGGCAAACCATGCAGGGAACTGGTCATAGAACTTGGGAGCCACCACCGGCAGCAGGCCCGCGCTCACCGAGGTGGCAACAATGATCAGATTCATATTGTTGTTGTATTCCACCTTGGCCAGGGTACGGATGCCGCTGGCAGCCACGGTACCGAACAGCACCAGACCGGCACCGCCCAGCACGGAGGGAGGCACGCAGGCCACGATGCGGCCCATCACCGGCAACACACCAAACACGATCAGGATCAGGCCGGAGAAAGCCACCACGAAGCGGCTCTTGATTCCGGTCACAGCCACCAGGCCCACGTTCTGTGCAAAAGCGCTTTGCGTGAAGCCGCCGAAGATGGGGGCCACGATGCTGGAGAGCATGTCGGCGCGCAGACCATCACCCAGACGGCGACCGTCCACGGGGCTGTCCACGATTTCGCCCACGGCCAGCACGTCGGCCGAGGTTTCCACCAGGATCACCAGAATCACGATGAACATGGAGATGGTGGCCGCCATGTCGAAAGTGGGCCAGCCGAAGTGCAAAGGCGTAGGCACCGCAAAAATGGGGCCGTTGAACACCTGCGAGAAATCGGCCTTGCCAATGAAGACGGCCGTGATGGTACCCACCACGATCGCCACCAGAATCGACAGGCGCGACAGCATGGCATTGCCCAGCTTGCTGAACAGCAGCACCATGAACAGCGACAGACCGGCCAGACCGATATTGCCCATGCTGCCGTAATCAGCAGACTTGGCATTGCCGCCCATGGCCCAATGCGCAGCCACAGGCATCAGCGACATGCCGATCACCGTGATCACGCAGCCATTGACCAGCGGCGGAAAGAACTTGGTGATGCGCGAAAAAACCGGCGCAATGATCAGGCCCAGTACCGAGGCGTACATGACAGCTCCCAGCACGCCCTGCATGCCGCCCCCGGTGTGCAGAATGCTGACCATGGTGGCCACGCCTGCGAATGAAACACCTTGAACCAGAGGCAGACGGCAGCCGAAGAAAGGGATGCCCAGGGTCTGCAGCAAGGTTGCCACACCACCCATGAACAGGCAGGCGGTCACCAGCAGACCGGCATCGGCAGCGGACATGCCAGCCGCTTCAGCGACGATCAGAGGCACCGCCACGATGCCGCCGTACATGGTCAACACATGTTGCAAGCCATACATGAGGTTGGCTGTGACGCCAAGATTCTCATCTTCGGGGCGCTTGACGGCCGCATCCCTGGATGCTCCGGTCTGATCGTTCATCTTTGTCTCCTAAATTACCTACTCACCAAGGCTCTAGAGGCCTTTCGCTCTGTCCGGTCGACTTGCAGCATCTCTTTCGGCAGCGATCTTTTCCGATCACCCCGGCGAGGCCTTGTGCTGCAGCCAGTCGCTCTTCTTCGAGAGCGATCCGACCTATAGAAAAGAGCAAACCACTCTTTCATTCACCCAAGTCAGTCTTTCAATCTCCCTTGATTGCAGGACATCCGCCGGACGGACTATTCCATTACGCAATCAAAGCCATACCCAGAAGGGCATGAGTCGAGACTGTACGTTGCCAGGACACCAAAATTGTCTACAGTTTTGTATACAAAGTGCTGACCAGAACCTTTCCAAAGCAAAAAAGCACACTCATTGGCTGCGATCGGGCACTGGAAATTGACGCAGATCATGCCCAGCAAGGCATTCATGCCCTCTATAAAGAACAAAAGGATGCAAGACACATTCCCAGTTGTGTCTTGCATCCGGCAGAGAAGAGAAAAGAGAGATCTGGAGCGCTTGTCAGTGCGCCGCTCAGTCTTCCTCGGCCTGAGCGATGCCGGGAAACAGCACATCGGTAAAACCGAAACGGCTGAAATCGCGCACCCTCATCGGATAGAGCTTGCCCCAGAGGTGGTCGCACTCATGCTGGACCACGCGCGCGTGAAAGCCCTCCACCGTGCGGTCAATCGGGTCGCCGTAGATATCAAAGCCGGTGTAGCGCACCTTGTTCCAGCGTGGCACCATGGCTCGCAGACCTGGAACAGACAGACAGCCTTCCCAATCCAGCTGCTCCTCTTCACCGATGGGTGTGATGACTGGATTGATCAGCACGGTACGGGGCACTATGGGGGCATCCGGATAACGGGGATTGGGCTCACCCGAGCCAAACACCACCATCTGCAAATCCTCGCCGATCTGCGGCGCCGCCAAGCCGGCACCGTTGGCAGCATGCATGGTGTCCAGCAAATCCTTAAGAAGCAGATGCAGCGCATCCGTATCAAATTCAGTCACCGGCTTGGCAAGCCTCAGCAGACGGGGATCACCCATCTTCAAAATGGTACGTACAGTCATATATCAATACGGCGTGCAGCAACCACCGGGCCACCGCACTGTTCAATCATCAAAAGCATAGCGCCGCCGCCAATCCACGTGAACGATGCGGCCTGTTCAGGTATCAGGCACAGAGAATTTAATGAAATTGTGATGAACTTCCTGCGAGCTCATTTTTACACCCTATAATCTAGGTCTTCTTCCTCAATAGCTCAGTCGGTAGAGCGCCGGACTGTTAATCCGTAGGTCCCTGGTTCGAGCCCAGGTTGAGGAGCCAAGAATTTCGATGCTTTGCGGATATCAAAGCATCACG
>NZ_BBXH01000003.1:0-119737 GCF_001010305.1 Comamonas sp. E6 | reverse complement strand
GTCGGCAAGGCTAGTGACGAACATGCCAAAGTAGCACATGAGCGCCACGCCCAGATCGAGCAATTGACTCTGACCAAGTCGGTTGCAGAAAAGCAAGCACAAGAACGAGAAAACCAAATTGCGCAATTGACTGAAGCTCAGGATGAGCAGGTCAAGTTGACTCAGGCGCATCAAGAGCAAAGCCAAAAGCTCATTCAAGCTAAGACTGATGCAGATGATCAAATAAAGGTTTTATCAGAAAAACTATTAGATAAACAAAAAGAACTTATTGAATTTCAAGTTTCCTTGCAGAAAATGAAAATTGAAAAAAACAATCAAATAAAAATGCAATTGGAATTAGATGAGGCAGAAGCTCATATTGAATTTTTTAAAAAAAATTTGTCGCGTTGCTATGAGGAGTAATTGTGCAAAAGAATATCCCATTGACAAGATCGACGAATAAGAGGGAAGAAATTTTAAATGAAAAAAGCGAGATTATCTCAGGGCTACTAAAAAATTGTCGCGCTCAGTGGCAGCGTGGTGAATGGGAGAGTCTCTCTCAATTAAGAGAGAGCATGCTAAGAACCAATCCGAATCGAGTTGAGCTTGCTATTTTGGTCGCTATTGCTAATCTTCAACGTGGAAATTTCAGTAAGGCAAATAATTTCTTTGATATTTCGATGAAATGGGGGGCTGGTAAGAAAGTTATCGGAAGGCTATTGGTATCTAGCAGCTATATCAGCCTAAGCCGTGCCGCTAATTTATCTGGTGACAAGGAAAGGTCATTGTATTTTTTTGAAAAAGCGATTCATGCGAAAGGTGAATATTTTCAAAAGAATACAAAAATTATCCTCGATCAGAATTCTGAATTTAATCAAGATGTTATTTTTTCCAGAGAAGTAGATAATATTAAAATAAAAAATCAATTGCTTCTAGGGAAAAGAGTATTAATAGTCCTTTGGTTCAGGAATCTTTCGGGAGGGGGACTTCATGAAAATGTTAGGGATACCGCAAATTCGATTAGAGAATCCTCTGGGGAGCCTATTGTTATTTGTCCGAGATCAAGGTTCGCTGAAGAGTTGATTGCTAGCGGTATTCGTGTGATTCAGGTCGATTATGAAATTTTGGGATTTGAAAAAACCATTCATGATTGCTTAGCGAATTATGATTTGGTCCATTGCCATCCAGGGCCAAGTAGAATAGTCGGAGTGAAACTGGCAGAAATGGCTAATTGTCCACTTGTAATGACAATACATGGGGGATGGGATGATGGAATCTCTACTTATGTTGACAAGGTTGACGCAATTGTCGTTGTTTCGCAATTTATAAGAGATAGTTTAATAAATAAAATTCCTCACGCAAAATCTAAAATACTATTGATTCCCAATGGAGTAGATGCTTCTGAGTTTGGGTTTGATGATGCATCAAAAAATGGAGATTTTTTTGCATCTTTTGTTGGGCGAATAGATGTCGACAAAAAAGACGGTATAGATCTGTTGACAAGAATATGGGAAAAACAAGCCAGCAAAGAGTTGCCATCGTTTAAATGGAAAGTGGCAGGCGACGGGCCTTTGTTGAGCGATTTGAAGGAACGTAGTAGAAAAATATTTAATGATGATAAGAATATAGAGTATTTGGGATGGTTGGATAGAGAAGCTTTGGCAAATCTGCTTTATGAGACTAATTTTGTAATTGCTGCTGGTAGAAGTGGAAGTGAGGCATTGGTTAGTGGCTGCTCTACAATACTTTCTGGCAGAGAAGGTTTTATGTTGATAAGAAATTGGAAAAACTTTACCAATGCTGTTTACAGTAACTTTGGCGGTTATGGATCCCAATTTTCACAAGTTTCATTTGATGAAGTAATGGATTTTGTGAATGAATGCTTTTCATCTTTTGATAAAAAATCTACTCTGTCTAAAAATATCATTAGCCAGTATATAAAAAAATACTATAACAAAGATGATGTGGGCGAGAAGATGATTTATCAATATGCAGGTTTAATAATGGGAAGATAAGATGAAAGTGCTTACTGTTTTCGGGACTAGGCCCGAGGCCATCAAAATGGCTCCTGTCGTAAAAGCCTTGGCCGTCAATTCGGCATTGGACGCCAAAGTCTGCGTAACGGCCCAGCATCGTCAGATGCTGGATCAAGTGCTGGATATTTTTGGTATTCATCCGGATTTTGATCTTAACCTGATGAAGCCAGGGCAAGACCTGTCGGATATCACCAGCAATGTCCTGCTGGGTATGCGTGAAGTTTATCAGCAGTGGCAGCCCGACATTATCCTGGTGCATGGCGATACCACCACCACTATGGCGGCCAGCTTGTCGGCGTACTACGCCAAGATCAAAGTGGGCCATGTTGAGGCTGGCCTGCGCACCCACAACAAATATGCGCCCTGGCCCGAAGAGATGAACCGTTGCCTGACCGGCGCCATCGCAGACATCCACTTTGCCCCTACACCGAAGGCGCAAGCTAATCTACTAGCTGAAGGTGTCGCGCCTCATACCATTCATGTCACGGGTAATACCGTGATTGATGCCTTGCTTGATGTTGTGCAGCGTGTGCGTACCGACACGGCCTTGCAGCAGCGCTTTTCCGAGCAATTTGGCTTTATCGACCCTAGCAAGCGCCTGATTCTTGTGACTGGCCATCGTCGTGAAAACTTTGGTCAAGGCTTCGAGAACATCTGCCATGCTCTGGCCCAACTGGCACAGCGCAGCGATGTGCAGATCGTGTACCCCGTGCACTTGAATCCCCAAGTTCAGGAGCCAGTGCGCCGCATTCTGGGCAATGTGCCCAATGTGGTATTGATAGAGCCGCAAGACTATCTGCCCTTCGTATATCTCATGGATCGCTGCACTTTGTTGATCACCGATTCTGGCGGTGTACAAGAGGAAGCGCCATCTTTGGGTAAACCTGTATTGGTCATGCGTGACACCACAGAGCGCCCTGAAGCAGTGGATGCTGGCACAGTCAAGTTGGTTGGCACCAATACTGAAGCTATCGTTCAGAACGCGACTGAACTGCTGGATAGTTCTATTGCTTACCAAGCTATGGCTCGCGCCCACAATCCTTATGGCGATGGTCAAGCGGCATCACGTATTTCCAAGCTGCTACAAGCTGCGATTTAAGTCGTTCTCTTTTTCACCATTTTTTGTATTTGGAAACTGTCAGTATGTTTGAAACCATCTCCATGATTGGCTTGGGTTATATCGGTCTGCCTACCGCCACTTTATTTGCATCGCGCAAGAAAAAAGTGATTGGTGTGGATGTCAGCCAGCATGCCGTGGATACCATTAACAAAGGGAAAATTCACATTATCGAGCCAGAATTAGACATTCTGGTTCATGCTGCTGTTACAGAAGGATTTTTGCGCGCAACGACTTCCCCAGAGCAGGCAGATGCATTTTTAATTGCGGTACCAACACCTTTTAAGGAAAATCTTCAACCGGACTTGAGCTATATTAAGGCCGCATCTAAAGCGATTGCTCCCGTTTTGCGAAAGGGTAATCTGGTTGTTCTGGAATCCACTTCGCCAGTTGGTGCGACGGAGAAAATGGCTGAATGGCTTGCAGAGGTCCGTCCTGATCTCTCGTTCCCCCAGCATGCGGGCGAAGATGCGGACGTGCAAGTGGCTTATTGCCCCGAGCGAGTACTGCCTGGGCAAGTGGTACGTGAGCTGGTAACTAACGATCGTGTTATTGGCGGCATGAGCCGTAAAGCCAGTGAGATGGCTGTTACTTTGTATAAAACCTTTGTCCAGGGTGAATGCATTGTCACCAATGCTCGCACGGCCGAGATGTGCAAGCTTACTGAAAATAGTTTTCGGGATGTGAATATTGCATTTGCGAACGAGTTGTCAATGATTTGTGATCAGCAGAATATCAATGTTTGGGAGCTGATTGCACTGGCCAATCGCCATCCTCGCGTCAATATTCTGCAGCCAGGTGCAGGTGTCGGTGGGCACTGCATTGCCGTAGACCCATGGTTTATCGTTGCCAGTAACCCGGAACAAGCTCGTATTATTCGCACTGCCCGTGAGGTCAATGATAGTAAGCCGGAATGGGTGTTGGACAAGGTGAAAGTGGCAATAGCGGATGTCCTCGCCCATAAGCCTGGCTATACCATGGCAGATATAAGAGTTGCATGTTTGGGGCTGGCCTTTAAACCAGATATTGATGATCTGCGTGAGAGTCCTGCTGTGGCTATTACCCAAGCAGTTGCGGCCTTGGGATGCCAGGTTCTAGCGGTAGAGCCAAACATTCATGAAATGCCTCGAAAGCTTGCATTGCATAATCTGAAGCACGCAGAACTTGCTGATGCATTGGGTACTGCAGATGTGATCTGCGTACTGGTTAAGCATGGCGCCTTCATTAAAGAGCTAGATGCTATTCGAAAACACGGTAGCGTGGTGGATGCAGTGGGACTTTGTAAGATTTAAATCTTAAAGAATTAAGCAGGCGATCTAATTAACAGAAGTTTAATTTTCTTGAAAAAATTCATAAAATTATCGAATTCTAAAGGTGAAAATAGTGAGTGAGTCTTTGGTGAGTAGGGCGCATAATGCATTTCGCAGTGCAGATTTTTCACAAGCACTTCAGCTATATCGCGAAGCAAATGAAATTTTTGGCCGAGATTTATTTTTGGCTAATATCGAAATTTGCAAGAGAAAATTTCACGAGAAGAAAGCTGCTTCAGCCGTGAAAGAGATTCGATCGACTGAATTTTTTGATCCTGAAAAGCGATTGAAGTTTGCGGATCGCCTGCGTGTTGCATTAATTGCGGATGAATTTACTACGAACAGTTTTTCGGATGAATTCATTGCCTTGCCTATTGAACCTGATAACTGGAGAGAAACTTTTGAGCAATTTCAGCCGGAAATATTTTTCTGTGAATCAGCATGGACAGGGCCAGATATCAAGCGAAGGCCATGGAAAGGGAGAATTTATGCTAGCAAAAACTTCTCGAAGGAAAATAGAACTGTCCTGCTAGAAATACTTTCATTTTGTAGAAAAAAAGGTATACCGACATTATTTTGGAATAAGGAAGACCCTACGCATTTCACGGATCGAGTTCACGATTTTGTGAAAACAGCAAAAGAGTTTGATTATGTATTTACCACTGCCGCTGAATGTATAGATGGATACAAGCAAGAGCATGGGGTTTCTCGTGCTTTTTCGCTGCCTTTTGCAACTAACCCGCGTCTTTTTAATCCTATGGAAGAGGGAGGGCGCTCCTCTCGTGTGGTTTTTGCCGGAAGTTGGTATGCCAACCATATTCAGCGTAGCAAGGATATGGAGAGTATTCTTGATGGAATCAGGGCCGACGGTTATGAGCTAGAAATTTATGATCGCTTTCATGGTGACTCTGATCCTATGCACATTTGGCCTACGCGTTATCAACCGTTTTTGTACCCATCGCAGCCGCATGAGCGCATGCCTGCTGTATATAAATCCAGTCGTTTCGGCCTGAATTTCAATACCGTTACCGCATCCTCTACCATGTTTGCACGTCGTGTGTTTGAGTTGATGTCAAGCAATACGCTGGTTATTTCGAACTATGCGCGCGGTACTGAAGAGATGTTCGGTGATTTGATCGTTTATCCCGATAGAGATCCTGACCGATTGCGCTCGTTGAGTAATGCTGATATTGATCTATTACGTGATCGCGCATTGCATAAAGTGCTGGGCGAGCATACCTATCGTCATCGCTGGCTGCAAATTCTTGAAAATATGGGGTATTCACACGCTGCACGTGAATTTACTGTCACGGCAACCTGCCTTGTCAACAAGAAAGAAGAGGCATTGGAAGCCATTGCCTGGTTCCAGCAATATGGTCAACTTCAATCCGGTTCACGCTTGTTGCTAGTGGCGGGAGCACAAATGCCTGATCTTGAAGTCGCGGAACTGTATCGGCAATTTAATCGCTATGGCGTGAGTGTCACGTCCACCAGCCATTTGAAGCGCTACGCAATATTGGATCGCTACCAACCGATAGAAACGAGTCACTTCCTGGCTTTTCGCCCGAATAATCCGCCTCCTGTAGACTGGCTATCTCGAGCAGTTTTGCATTTGCAATATGCTGTCGATTACCCAATTACTCCGGCGACTGATGCTGCACAGCGCTACTGTATTGGTCGTGCGCAGACTGATGCTCCTTGGCTTGACTTGCGTGATCGCTTTGGGCAATGGTTGGAGCAGTCAGCGCAGCAATACCGTGATGCATATTTTGTTTGAGTTTTGTTATGAAAATTTCCATCATCATTCCTAGTTTTAACGCGACAGACAAAATTGGTCGATGCTTTGCTTCTTTGCGTGCCATTAATATGGCTAGAGAAGACTACGAGGTTTTGTTTGTGGACGACTGCTCAAGCGATGGAACGCATGAATTAACGCAGAAAGCATGCTTGACAGAGCCTAATTGGAGAGCGCTGCGTCTGGAAAATAATAGTGGTTCGCCTTCACGTCCTCGTAATTTTGGTATAGACGCTGCTAAAGGAAAATATCTATATTTTCTGGATTGTGATGACGAGTTGCTGCCGGATGCGCTAACACAGCTTCTGGATTTGGCTCGGAGTACCAATGCATGTATTATTCGGTCCGAATTACTATCTGATAACGGTAGTGACCGTAAACGGATGAACCAGATACCCGATTGGGAAAATTGTTCTACGCTTGACAAAAAACGTGAAGTCATTATTAATAGAACGAGTACTGTAACTAATAGCTTCGTTAAACGTGAAGTTCTACTGCAGCATGGGATTCGTTGGCCTGAGCACTTGAGAATGGGGGAAGATACCATTTTCTTGGCCGAAGTGCTTTCTCATTCACAATGCATTGAATATTTGAGAGCGCCTACTTTTGTTTACTACAAACTGCCTTCGTTAACCCCTTCCAGCACTCAGCGATATGGGAGGCGCGAACTCTACGACCATCTGCAGGTTTGGACAAGGGTTCAGCAAATAATGCTTCCGTTAGGTATTGACTATTTGAAAGGTCGCCTTCCTGTTGGGTTGCGCGTAGCGCTGGAGTCGCTGATTTTCCGCAATCGTGGTGATGTGGATGAGGCTTGCTTCCATAAATTTCATGAATTCGTTTCCAGTAACTGGAGTGTGATTGGTCAATTTTCCTATGCAAAACGTTTTTCGGAGTTATTGCAGACGGTTAATATTGGTGATTATTCGCGTTTTTGCAAACTTTGCCGTCCCAGATTGTTGATTGCTGGCCACGATCTTAAATTTATCTGTGATGCAGTTCCTGCACTTGAAGAGCACTTCGATATTCGATTTGATGAATGGAAGGGCCATGAACTTCATGCTGAAAATCAGAGCAAAGCCCTGTTGGACTGGGCTGAATATATCTGGTGTGAATGGCTATTGAAGAATGCTGAATGGTATGCTTTAAATAAGAAGCCGCATCAGAAGTTAGTTGTACGCATGCACCGTATGGAGTTAAGTCGTAAATATGGGGAATGCATGAATATGAATAACGTGGATGCAGTTCTTGCTGTATCTCCATTGTTTTTTGAGAAGCTTCTGGAACGATATCCAAATATTCCGCGCCATAAAGCAAGAATGATACCAAACTATGTGCGCGTTGATGAGTATAGAACTGACTGGCATCCGAGTCGCCTCCATACACTTGGGGTGATCGGTATTTTACCCTCGCGAAAGGGATTCCGACGAGCCTTGGAAATTTTACGAGAACTGCGTACGAAAGATCAGCGTTTTAAATTGGAGGTTTTTGGTCGGAATCCGGAAGAACTACCTTGGATTGCGCGTGATGCCGAGGAAATGGCGTATTTTCAAAACTGTGAAAAATTTATTCAGCAAAATGAATTGAGTGAAGCCATTCATTTTAATGGACATGTCGATATAAAACAGGCGCTGGCTGAGCGCCGTGTTGGCTATATACTTTCAGTTAGTGATTCGGATTTTGGAATTCCTGGTTTTGAAAGTTTCCATTTGGCTGTGGCTGATGCGTTTGCGTCAAGAGGAGTTGCCTTTGTACGTCCATGGCCAGGATCAGAGTATTTGTGGGAAAAGAAGTATATTATTGAGAATGAACAGAAGATTGTAGAAAATATACTCTCTATCTCGAGGAAAGAAAGTGAATTTCAGTCTATGGCTGAGGAAGGACGATCTGCTATAAAATTGAATTTTTCGTTGGAAAGATTTAAAATGTCGGTGGTGGATTTATATCGAGAATTTTTGTAAAATTTTAAATGTGAGTCATTTTTATAAATGATTATCGAATTTGCACAAATTAGAAATTTGATTAATTTGCGGCTTGCTTTTAAATATCGTAATTAATATAATATGGAAAATATTTATTCGGTTTATAAGTATAAAAATTTTTTCTTGAATTATGTGTTGAAATATCGCCCGGGTCGCCCTTTAGTAATTATTTTTTCGGCAGTTGACTCGTTTCCCGGAAGAAATTTGACATCTTACTTCGGATATCAGAAAAATCTTGATGCTTCGGTACTCCATCTTATTGATAATTTTGGAGCGCACGGATGCTATTACATGAAAATTAATGGAGACTCGGATATATCAGAGGGATTTGCCCACCTTATTCAAGAAGTAATTTTAAATTGTAATGTTTCTTTGAGTGAAACTTGGTTTTGTGGTACATCAAAGGGCGCAAGTGCAGCGCTTTTTTTCTCTTTGAAATTAGGAGGGGGAAATTGCCTGCTGGGGGAGCCGCAAATTATGATTGGGGATTTTTTATTTGAGAATAAAGAACCTAAAAATGAGAGTGCACGGTCTATCGCCTATACGATGACTGGAAAAATTGATGGTTCAGTGCAAAGCTCTTTAAATGCTATTTTAATAGATATGGGCGATAGATACTTTCGAGAATGGGCATTAGGAGGTGGTCGTGCGATACTGTATGTCAGTGAATATACAGGATATATGTGGCGACATGTTCGGCATTTGAAGAAGTTATTGGAAAAGTTCCCGGAGGCTGATAAAAAATTTTGCATTAAAGTGGAAAAATTTTTAAACCATAACGATGTGGCCGATATTTTTAAAAATGCTTTGGAGTTAAAAATCGGTCTTCTGAATAAAAAAGGAAATACACTTTTAGATAATGATGCCTCTGATCCACCTGAAGTATTGCAACAGTCGTTGTCTAAAGAATCAAATGAAAAATTTGGTAATTTAAATAAAAAATACATGATTTTTGATATTGATGGTGAATTATCTATAAATCAAGAATCGATAGAGTTAGACGTTCAGATTGATGCTGATAATTACTACGAAGTAGAGTATTCTTTGTTAATTGGTCAAGGTGTTTCTATCGCTCGTGGCCTTGTATTTTCTGTATTGACAAAAGAGAGTGCTCCTATTGATGGGCTAATTATTTCACCGATTGATAAGATAGGATATTTTAAATATTTATCCTCAAAAGAAAAAAATACATTATTTTCTTTTCGTTTTTATGTGCCTAAAGGCTGCTCGGTAAGTAGGGTTGCACTGATTCCTTGGGAAAGTAAAGCATATGGTGCATTAATTTCTAATCTGCGTTTTTATAAATGTTGAATAAATAAATCCCACTTAAATTCAATGAGAGGTTAAATGATATTAAAAGGGTCGACCATATTATCTTTAAGTAAAGATAATGAATATTTTTTTGTCTCTTTAGATGCCGTATCAGTGGAAGAAGAATGTTTTTATGCATTTTATCTTTTAAGGGATGGCGTTCGGGTTGATGTTAAGTGGTATGGGAAAAGTAAAAATATAAAATTTAAAAATGAGGGTGTTGGAGGAAGATATCAAGTAAAAGCCTTTATTAAAAAAACTGCTTGCGAAGATAATGTTGAAATAATTGAATCTGAAATAGTAAGGCAAGATGGTTTTTTTTATGACCTGAGGATTTTTTCAGCTCATGATTTATATAAGCTTCCATTATCATCCGTAGAAAATTTCATCGTAAACGATGGGGTCTATAGCTTTGTGGAAGAAAACAAAGTAATGGATGTTATGATTTCTGGCGCAGAAGGTATTCAGGAAGGATCAACGGTTCTAGTTTGTTTTACTGGTGCCGTTACTTCTAGGGGCGAAAAAACGGCTCCATTTTTTTCAGGAATTGGAATAGCTAAAAAACTTGGTGCTCCATTAATTTCTGTTGCGGATCCATCTGTCAGCCTATCTAAAAATATAAGTTTGGGTTGGTATGCTGGGCATGGAAAATTTTGTGATTTTCAAAATGAACTCTGTAAATTTTTGGAATCCTTTGCTAATAGATTTGGTGTTCGTTTTGTGATTTTTGGTGGCTCTGGCGGCGGTTTTGCATCGTTGTCTTGCATTAGTCGTTTGATAAAATCAGAGGCTGTTGCATTTGTCTGGAATCCTCAAACATCGATTTCTAAGTATTCGAAGGAATTTGTTGATATTTATTTGGATAATGCATTTTTAATTGATAAGTCAGACACATCTACTTATGATAAATTAAATAACGCTGGTGTGCTTCATGATTTAACTGTTAATTATGGATTAAGAAATTCAAATAACTCTATTATCTACTTCCAAAACAAAAGTGATTGGCATACTGAATCTCATGCTCACCCATTTATAAAAAAATTTGATTCTCTGGAAAAAATAACGAATAATATAAAATTATTTAATAATTCGATATATTTTGAATACAATTGGGGCGAGGGTCATGTGCCTCCAAGTGAAAAAATAATACTTTATATTTTACAGAGATTAATAGAGCGCAAGAAGCCTCTGGATATAGTTCTGGAAACTGAAGTAATTCTGAAGAATTCTTAAGAAATTTTTACTTCATTAGGTATTTTTAAGAAAATTCTTGTCTTTTATTTAAAATAAATTGAATGAAAAATGCCATTAAAGGTAGCGCTTATATCCGATGAGTTGACGTTTTCTGCTTTGCAGGAAGAGGTGAGTATTGTCAATATTAATTCTATCAATTATTGGTGGATTTTAAAATTTTGGAAACCTGACTTCGTCTTTGTAGAGTCTGCTTGGAAAGGGAAAGGAAATGCCTGGAAATATAAAATTGCATCCTACCCGGATGTCCCAAAACGCTCCAACAAAGATTTGAAAAAGGTCATTCATTGTGCCCGTGATCTTGGAATTCCATGCGTTTTCTGGAACAAGGAAGATGGCGTGCATTTCGATCGTTTCATTGCGAGTGCGACCTTGTTCGACACTGTGTTTACGGTTGATGAAAATTGCATTTCACGTTACCGGGAGATTCTGGGTGCCAATGCGAGAATCCGTACTCTGACGTTCCCGGTGCAACCCAAGAATCACTATCTCCCGGACGTAGAGAGCGAAGTGCATTCTGGTGCTTGCTTTGTTGGGAGTTACAGTCACCATGTGCATGATCAACGCCGAAGCTGGCAAGACATGATGTTTTCAGCCGCTCAACCTTATGGTTTGACGGTATATGACCGTAATTCAGATAGAAAATCAAAAAATTACCGTTATCCTGATTGGCCATGGATTGAGGTGAAGGATAGTGTTTCCAATGAAAAGACCGCAGATATTTATAGAAAGTATCTGGTCCAATTCAATGTAAATACAGTGACAGATTCGCCTAGCATGTATTCACGCCGGCTGGTGGAGGCATTGGCCTGCGGCAGTATTGTGGTGACCAATCCTGCCTTGTCTGTGGATCGTTACTTTTCCGAATATTGCGAGGTGGTGCACTCTCGCGAAGAGTGCGATGACGTGCTTGAGCGCATCTTTCGCGGTGGAGGCAAACATGAACGTGAGCGTGCGCGTGCCGGTGCGGACTATGTTTTGCGGGAGCACACCTGGGCCAAGCGGCTGCAGGAGGTCGTGGAAACCATCGGACTCTAGGCGGCTGCCAAGAAAGATTGCATGAAAGCATGGATTTGTGCCTGCTGGTGGATGCATCGGCTGCGTCTTCAGGAGCGGCTTCTGGATTTGCCGGTGCGATATTTGCCGCACGGATTGCTGGGCCCTGCCAATGTTGTGGGTTGGGGCGACAAACGCAGTGGTCGGATGGCGCAGCGTCTGGGTCAGTTGTTGAGAGTTCCAGCGCTGCGATTGGAAGATGGCTTTCTACGCTCGTTCGGTACCGGCGAGCATTTCCCGCCGCTGTCGTTGGTGGTCGATGACGAAGGCATTTACTACGACTGCACGCGGCCCAGTGCGTTGGAGCGTTTGCTAAGCAGCGATGCTGATGTGTTGGCACCGGATGCTGTGCGGATGCAGCAGGCTCGTAAGAAGCTGCTATCCGTAGGGCTGAGCAAGTACAACCATGCTGTTGATCTGACTGACGGCATGCTGCGCAGCGACGATGTTCCGCGAGTGCTGGTGGTGGACCAGACGGCGGGTGATATGAGTGTGGCCAAGGGAGGGGCGGATGCCGCGACCTTCGACGCCATGCTGGCTGCTGCGCTGGCAGAGAACCCGCAGGCCACGGTCTATGTCAAGACCCACCCCGAGGTGACTTCGGGTCGCAAGGGGGGCTATCTGACGGGCGTGCAGCCCGATGCCCGCACGGTGGTGTTGCGTGATGCGGTCAACCCGATGAGTCTGATTGCTCAGATGGACAAGGTCTATGTGGTCAGCTCGACCATGGGCTTCGAGGCCTTGTTGGCCCACAAGCCGGTGGTCTGCTTTGGCGTGCCCTGGTATGCGGGCTGGGGTGTGACGGATGATCGCCAGCCGCAGCATCCGGCCATGGTTCGCCGGGCCGGCCGCAGGCGCTCGGTGGACGAGTTGTTTGCAGCCGGCTATATGCATTACAGCCGCTATCTGAATCCAGAGACCCGGCAGCGCGGCAATGTACTGGATGTGTTGGACTGGCTGGAGCGTCAGCGCCAGGTGGCCCAGCGCTTTGGCGGGCGCATGATTGTGGTGGGCTTTCGGCGCTGGAAGGCCGCGAACGTGAAGGCCATGTTGTCGCTGCATCCCGGCAAGGTGTTGTTTGTCAAGAATGCTGCTGCGGCCAGGGCTTTGCGGCCTGTTGGTGATGATTGCCTGGTCTGCTGGGGCAGGGTGCCGCCAGCGGGTGTGCAGCAGTTGGCTGATGAATCGGGCGTGCGCCTGCTTCGCATGGAGGATGGCTTTGTCCGCTCCGTGGGGCTGGGTTCCGACCTGATCCCGCCGCAGTCCTTTGTGCTGGATGCCAAGGGCATTTATTTCGATCCGGGCCAGCCTTCGGAGCTGGAGGATCTGCTCAATACCCGGGCATTCACGGCGCAGGACCTGGAGCGTGCGCGCAATGTGCGCGCCTTCATCGTCGAGCATGGCATCACCAAGTACAACCTGGAGCCCAATTGCCCGGTGGACTGGTTCAGCGATGAACATCCGCATGCCGGCCGGCAAGTGGTGCTGGTGCCGGGCCAGGTGGAGGACGACGCTTCCATTCGCTTTGGCTGCGACGCTGATGGTGTTTGCACGAATCTGGGTCTGCTCCAGGCAGCACGCTCTGCATTTCCTGATGCTTTCATTGTCTTCAAGCCGCACCCTGATGTGAGCAGCGGCAATCGCAAGGGGCGTGTAGAGCCGGCTCAAGCTTTGCTGTATGCCGATCACATCGAACAGGGGGCGTCGGTGGTGAGCTGTATCGAGGCCTGCGATGTGGTGGTGACCATGACCTCGTTGACCGGTTTTGATGCCTTGCTGCGCAACAAGCAAGTGGTGGTGCACGGGCGGCCGTTCTACGCTGGTTGGGGCCTCACGCAGGACTGTCTGCCCGTGCCTCGCCGCAGCCGCTCGCTGTCTCTGGATGAGCTGGTTGCCGGGGCGCTGCTGCACTACCCCTTGTACTGGGATCCGGTGCTCAGAGGCTACACAAGCTGCGAAGCGGTGCTCAGGCGTTTGCTTGAGCAACGTACTGCCCTGGAGCAGTCGGGCAGTTTGCAGGGCCTGAAGTCTGGCTGGTTGAGGCGGCAATGGCGTAAATCCAGGGTATTGCTGCAGTCGATTTTGTCGGATTGGTGATACTTACCTTTTTTTGCAATTATTTTTCATCGATTTGTTGTCAACGTGCAGTGATGTGCGCAGGTTTCTCTCGGTGAAATCCCCTAAAATAGGGAGGTCATGCTTCATGACGCCTCCATAAAGATACCAAGCGGCCTGACAGCCCGCAGTTCCTAACGCATGAAGAACAAGAGTGGATTTGCGTCTAAACGTGTTTTGTTGCTACAAGGCCCGGTAGGGCCTTTTTTCTGGAACCTGGCCAAGGACTTGCGCTCGGTGGGGGCGACTGTTTTCAAGTTCAACTTCAATGCGGGGGATTGGCTGTTCTATCCCCGCAAGGCCCATTCGTTCCGGGGGGAACTGGCACAGTGGCCCGAGGTTCTGGAGGCCTTCATCATCAGGCACCGGATTGATGCGGTGCTGCTGTTCGGCGATTGCCGGCCTGTGCATGCGTGCGTGCGCTCCATGACGGAGCGTCTGGGTTGTGCCTTAGGCGTGTTTGAAGAAGGCTATCTGCGGCCCGATCACATCACTTTTGAGCCCATGGGCGTGAATGGGCATTCTCATTTCGAAAAGAGACTGGCCATATGGCTTAAGCAGAGGGCGCAGCAAGAGACTGCGCCACAGCCTTCTCATCCGAATGGACCGATGACGGAGTCATGGAAGAAGGTCGGAAACTCATTCTGGCATTCGGCCATGTGGGGCATGCTGTATTTCTTTGCTGCTTGGCTGGGGCAGTGGTTCTGGAATAACTCCCTGCATCACAGAAGCATGACCGTGCGGGATGCGCCTTGGTGGTGGCTGAGTTATCTGCGTAAATTCTGGTATCGCCGCACGGAAAAGGAAATCGAGAATCTGCTGCTTGGAGATTTGCGCAAGAAATTCTTCCTGGCTCCGCTGCAGGTATATAACGATGCCCAGATCGTGGTTCACTCGAACTATGATTTCGTGACGGATTTCATCAATCACGTTTTGCATTCATTTTCCAGGGCGCAGGCGCTGGAGCGCATGAACGGCGTGCCCGAAGGTGGAAAGTCGATTGCGAATGACGTGGTGGTGTTCAAGCACCACCCCATGGACCGGGGGCACCGGAACTACGCCAATATCATCAGCCTGTTGGCAAGGCGCCATGGTTTGCAGGGCAAGGTCTTATATATCCATGACCAGCATCTGCCATCGTTGCTCAAGAATGCCAAGGGGGTGGTGCTGGTCAATAGCACGACCGGTCTTTCCGCATTGGGTCATGGTGCCCCTGTCAAGGTCTGCGGCAATGCCTTGTATGACCTGGAAGGCTTGACCTTTCAGGGCAAGATGCGGGATTTCTGGTTTCGGGCCCATCAGGCCATTCCTGATCAGGATATGCTTTCGCGCTTTCGCAGGGCCTTGATAGAGTGCACGCAGATCAATGGCAGCTTCTACCGCCGGCTTTCGGCGGTCTCATGGCGTTGCGGGGCCGCGCTGGATGGCCAGATGGCGCAGCGCCTGTGGGGGGGCGGTTCGTCGGTGGATCCCTTGCTTTGGCCCGAAGAGGCTGTGGAGCCGGTATTCGTTTCCCGGCAGGAAAATCAGGAAAATGCCATGCCTTCCATGTTGCAGGGGGTGGCCTCTGTCGAATAAGCCATGGTATGGAAGGATTCCGTTTTCCGGAGTGCAATGACTAGCAGAGAAAAGAATATCTCATTCGAGTCTTCCGGGAAGACAAGTGATTGCGAGCGCCTGGTGATCTTCATGGGTGGCTTCGATCCCCGTGGGGCAAGGCATTATCACCAGTTGATGCGCGCGGAATCGCAAAAGCAGCCGTCTGTTTCCGAGGATAGAAAATACGAGATTGGCAGCAGAGAGAAGTGGAATGAGGGCGAGGCCGCGCAAGAAAAATCGCTGCATTCTCGATGGCGGGTTTCTCAGACGGGGTCTGAAAATACTGCATCTGCCGATTTTGTTTTCTTTGACTGGCATGATCAGGTTCGTCTTCATTGGCCCCAGAGTCGGGCGGAAGTCTTTCGCCAGGCCCTGGGAACCTATATTGCTGTCTGGAATTTGAGGCAGTGGCTGAAACCTGTGCGAGAGCAGGCGCGCTTTACTTTGTGGGCGCTGATGTACCCGCTGTTTTATGTGCTGCTGGTGCTGCTGGCCGGAATCGGCATGGGATCCTTGCTCGTTAATCTATGGGGCGGTTTGCCGAAAGCGGGCGCATTCGCACTGATGCTTGCGGTGCTTGCTGCCGTTTGCTGGGGCGGCTTTGTGCTGGACCGGTATCTGCATATCAGCTGGCTTTTGAGAATTTTGAACTTTGCCCATGCCAGTTCCGGGAAAACATTCCCCGTGCTGGATGCGCGTATCGAGGCGATGGCCGCCGAGGTGGCGCAGGCCATGCAGCAGCAGCGTTGGCGTGAGGTGGTCGTGGTCGGCTTCAGTGTCGGCAGTGTGCAGGCTCTGAAGCTGACTCAGGCGCTTCGCCGTAAGCTGGCTGAAGATCCGTTATCCTCACACGCTTCTCGCAAGCCGCTAGTGAGCTTGGTCACCCTGGGCAATTGCATTCCTTTGTTTGCGCTGTTTCCCGGCGCTGGCGCGTTGCGGCAAACCTTGCGTGAGGTCGCCATGGACGACGCGGTGTACTGGGCCGATATTTCTTCTCCCAGCGATAGCGTGTGTTTCGGCATGTGCGATGTGGTGGGGCTGTCGTTGCGCGAAGATGGGCGCAAGGATGAGGCCTCGGCCGTCAACTCCGTTGCTGATTCCAGCAAGCGCCGGCCGCAGTGGGGATTCAATCCGCAAGCGATATGCTCCCCGCGCTTTCACAAGCTGTTTTTGCCGACCACCTACCGTTGGTTGCGCAGGAACAAGATGCGCATGCATTTTCAGTATCTGATGGCCGGCGAAGTTGCCGGTGCCTATGATTATTTCGAGTTGCTCACCAGCGCCGGTCCGATGCGTGACTACATAGAGAGGAAATTGGTGCGATGAGTCGTTTCTGTCCCGTTTATCCCAAGCCCCACCCCGAACAGACATCGAAGCTGCGCATGTTCTGGCATGCGCGGCGCTCCTGGATGGACGCGCTGTTCGAGCGCAGCTACAGCATGCAGATGGGTGAGGTTCATCTGCCCGGCGTGGATCTTTACATGCTCAATGACCTCAAAGAGGTCAAGAGAGTCATGCAGAGCGAGGCGCAGCAGTTTCCCAAGAGCCATCTGCTGCATGAATCGCTGGAGCCTTTGCTGGGAGACAGCATCTTCACGACCAATGGCGAGCAGTGGCAACGTCAGCGCACCATGATGAACCCCGCGTTTGCCCAGGCGCGCGTGAACGTCGCTTTCCCGCGCATGCTGGGAGCTGCGCAATCCATGCTGGAGCGCCTGGATGCCGTGGAGGAGGCGCAGCCGTACGACATCGAGATCGAGATGACCCATGTCACGGCCGACATCATTTTCCGCACGATTTTCTCCAAGCCCATGCAGGGGCCGGATGCGCATCGCATCTTCGAGGCATTTGCCCGCTATCAGTCGCTGGCGCCCAAGCTCATGCTGCCAGCGCTGTTCGGTGCTCGCTGGTTGACCATGCCCTGGTATCGCTGGCAGAGCAACCAGGCGGCCAGGGAGATTCGTGGCTTGCTGCACGCCATGATCAAGCCGCGCTATGAAGCGCATCTGAAGGGCGAGGCCGAGGAACAGGAGGATATTCTTGCCGCCTTCATGCAGGCCAAGGATCCGAACACAGGCGAGCCTTTCAACGAGGAAGAGCTGGTCAATCAGGTCGCCATGCTGTTTCTGGCGGGGCATGAAACTTCGGCCAGCGCGCTGACCTGGGCCAGCTATCTTCTAGCCCAGTCACCCGACATACAGCAGCGTGCCTACGAGCAAGTGGTGGAGGTGGTTGGCGATCGTCTGCCGCAGCAGGCAGACATGAAGAGCTTCTCGCAGGTCTGGAATATCTTTCGGGAGACCTTGCGTCTGTTTCCCCCTGTGGGCTTCTTCGCCCGGGAAAATGTTCAGTCCTGCCCTATCAGGGGCAAGCAACTGAAGGAGCGCAGCACGGTGGTGGTGGCGCCCTGGCTGCTGCAGCGCCACCGAAAATGGTGGAAGAACCCCGATGCCTTCGACCCGGATCGCTTTGACCGTGAGGAGGACAAGGAAGCCATCAAACACGCCTACATGCCTTTCAGCATGGGCCCGCGTGTCTGTCTGGGGGCTGCATTTGCCTTGCAGGAGGCGGTCTTGATTCTGGCCTGCCTGCTGCAGCGCTATGAAATCCTGCCGGCGGCAGGCCATGTGCCGCAGCCTGTGGGGCGGCTGACGATTCGCTCCGAAAATGGCGTACGCATCAATTTGCGCAAGAGAGAGGCTGCATGAAGGAGCGCCTGGCAGGTTTTGCGCTGATGTGCGCAGTCGTTCCACTGGCGGTCGTGGGCTGGCTGATTCTTTGCTGGGTCGGCCTGTTCGGCAAGACGGAGCGGGGCAGGGCCGGAGTGCGGGCGCTGGACCATTTTGTCAATGCGGCAGTGCTCAATGGCTATGCTTGGGAAAGCGTTTCATCGCATGCCTGGCGCGAACGCGAGAACAAGCGCTGGGCGCGTTGGGTCATCCGGATCACCGATCGCTTCCAGAAGGATCACTGCATGCGTGCCAACAAGCGCGAGCAGCCCGTGGTGGACCTGATTCTGAAAAAAGGTCTGCAGGGCCAGACGATCAGGTGACAGGGCGGGCGCCAGGCCATTCAGCCCATGAGCCGGATGAGCTCATTACGCCTCATTACGCTTCATGCCCGGTCCAGGTCAGCGAGATTCGGCTCTGGTGCGTTAAGGACTGAAGCGTTTCCGGGACGAAGCGCGATCTCGCCGGCCCACGGTGATCTATATCGAGCATGGAGACATATGTCCAATCGCACTTCACTCATCCGCAGCCTGGCAGCCTTGGCGCTGGTTTGCGCAGCGGGTGCCGCCCAGGCGCAGGCCTATATCAGCGGCTCCATCTCAGGGCAGCTGGCGCCCGGGGTTTACGGTCAGGTCAATATCGGTAATGCACCGCCGCCGCTGCTGTATGCCCAGCCGATGTGGGGCGGCCCGGTAGTGCCGCAGGTGCAGCCCATCTATATGTGGGTGCCGCCCGGCCATTCGCGCAACTGGCGCCGCTACTGCGGCCGCTACCACGCCTGCGGCCAGCCGGTCTATTTCCTGCGCAATCCGCCACCCCATTGGCGTGCAGGACCTCCGCCGCGCCACCACCACGAGCGACGCGACTGGCATGACGACCGCCGGGACCATAGGCACTGGGACAGAGACGATCGCCGCGATCGACGTGACTGGGACAGGCATGATCGCGATGATCGGGGGGGGCGTGGTCATGGTCACGGGCGTGGGCATGGACGCCATGACGACTGAATTAGGGGTTAACCACTAAATTCACTGTTGCTTATGCGCAGCAATGAAGGCTGATTGCTATTGAAAAAATAGCAACCAGCCTTTTCTTTTTATTGGCTTTATGCTTTGTTTGTAGGTATTTATACGTGTTATGAGCAAGCACTTTGCTATGCCTTTGCGGCATAGCTGCTAGCGGAGGGCTTGCCTAGTGGGAGGGCGCGGGGCTGCCGACAATAGTCTCATTCGTTTTGACTAGATGGTTGCCCTGATGCAAGCCCTGTTGAGCGCCTCGTCCTGCCGGTGCAGTCTGCCCGCAGCGTGACGGGAGTGGCTTGAAAGGCCTCGATGGCCGGGACGCGGCATTCGAGATTGCGGGGCAGCCATGGCATCCACTTCAGGAGTCTTCCGGCATGAGCGCAGCACTCAAAGGCATTTCTTCCATGGCAACCCGCCAGGTCCTGGCGGATCTGGTTGCAGCCTGGCAGGAGAAGGGCGGCGAGCCGGTACAGATCGAATCCGTGGGCGGTGTGGATGCCGCGCAGCGTGTGCAGTCCGGTGAAGAGGCTTTTGATGTGGTCTTCCTGGCCTCCAACGCCATCGACAAGCTGCAGGCCGCCGGCCGTGTGGTTGCAGGCAGCAAGGTGGACTTGGTGCTCTCCAGTACTGCCGTGGCCGTGCCCGCTGCTGCGGAGCAGCCTGATATCGGCTCCGAAGAGGCCGTGCGCGCTGCCGTGCTGGCCGCGCCCAGCATTGGCTATTCCACCGGCCCCAGCGGTGTGGCACTGCAAAAGCTGTTCGAGCGCTGGGGCATTGCCGACGAGATCAAGTCCCGCATCGTGCAGGCCCGGCCCGGCGTTCCCGTGGGCTCCATGATTGCTTCGGGCGAAGTGGCGCTGGGCTTTCAGCAGCTGAGCGAGCTGATCCATGTCGCGGGCATACAGATCGTGGGCGGCCTGCCTGCAGCGATTGCCATCGACACGGTGTTTTCTGCCGGCGTTGTGACGGGCTCGGCACATGCGGATGCCGTGCAGCGTCTGCTGGCCTTCATGGCTTCGCCTGAAGCCGAAGCGGCCAAGCGCCGCCAGGGCATGGAGCCCGCTTGAATTGATTCGTGTCCAGGCGGGGGCCTGGCACTGACACCCCATCCAGCAAAAGGGCAGTCATAGCCCTTTCGTGACGGACGTACCAGATGCCTTTGAGGCTTTGGCGCCAGCCGCGAGACAGGAGATAGAGGCGACAAAGAGAGGCAACTGAGATTCCAAATATGACTTCGCAAACTAGCAAACAGAGCACCGGCCCGGCGGTCGTCAACGTGCAGACCGTGCTCAACGAGAGCCCGTTTTCACGCTTCCAGTGGGGGATTTTCTTCCTCTGTTTTTTGATTGTTCTGCTCGACGGTTTTGATACCGCCGCCATCGGCTTCATCGCTCCTTCGCTGCTCGGCGAATGGGGCATCGACAAGTCCCATCTGGGCCCGGTGCTGAGCGCGGCCCTGTTCGGCCTGGCGTTCGGCGCGCTGGGCGCGGGCCCGCTGGCGGACCGCGTGGGCCGCAAGACCGTGCTGATCATCGCTTCGGTGGTGATGGGCGGTGCATCGATTGCTTCCGGTCTGGTGCACGATCTGCAAGGCCTGACCATCTGGCGCTTCATCACCGGCCTGGGTCTTGGCGCCGCCATGCCCAACGCCATCACGCTGATGAACGAATACTGCCCTGACAGCAAGCGTTCCTTCATCACCAACTGCATGTTCTGCGGCTTCCCCATCGGCTCGGCCTTCGGCGGCTTTATCGCCGCCTGGATGATTCCGCATTTCGGCTGGCGCAGCCTGCTGATCGTGGGCGGCGTGGTGCCCCTGATCCTGGCCGTGCTGATGATCGTGATGCTGCCCGAGTCGGTGCGTTTCATGGTGCTCAAGAACTACTCGGCCGACCGCGTACGCAAGGTGATGGTGCGCATCGCCGCCGGCACGCGCAATGCCGCACGCTTCGTTCTGAACGACGGTGGCGAGGCTGCTGCCCAGGCACAGCAAGGCCCCCAGGGCCTGCGTCTGGTGTTCTCGCAGAAATATCTGGTCGGCACGTTGGCCCTGTGGGTGACGTATTTCATGGGTCTGGTGATCGTCTATGGCCTGGTCAACTGGATGCCTGTGCTGTTCAAGGAAGCGGGCGTGCCCGCCAGCCAGGCTGCCGTGATTGCCGCGCTGTTCCAGCTCGGCGGCGTGGGCGCGATCTTCGTCGGTCTGCTGATGGACCGCTGGAATGCCAATCTGATCATCGCGACGGGCTACTTCCTGACCAGCCTGGGCGTGGCCTTCATAGGCCAGGTGCTCGGCGGTGGCGTGGGCATGCTGGTGGCTTCGGTATTCATTGCCGGTTTGCTGATGAATGCGGCACAGTCGTCCATGCAGGCGCTGGCTGCCGAGTACTACCCCACGGAATGCCGCGCTAGCGGCGTGTCCTGGATGCTGGGCATCGGCCGCTTTGGCGGCATTGCAGGCTCTTTCCTGGTGGCCGAGCTGTCGCGCCGTCACCTGGAGCTGCCGCAGGTCTTCATGGTGGTTGCCATTCCCGGTGTCATCGCCGCGCTGGCGCTGCTGGTCAAGAACCGCTATGCCGGCGGCGCACCGCGCACCTCCATGCTGGGCCTGGGCGGCGCGCACTGAACTTTTTGATTGACGAATTATTTTTTAACGGAGCTTGAAGATGATCATTGACGTACACGGTCACTACACCACGGCGCCTGCGGCTCTGGGCGCATGGCGCGATCTGCAGATCGCCGGCCTCAAGGACCCGAGCAAGACCCCGTCGGTGGCCGATCTGAAGATCAGCGACGATGAAATCCGCGAGACCATCGAAACCAATCAGCTGCGCCTGATGAAGGAGCGTGGTTCCGATCTGACCATCTTCAGCCCCCGTGCCTCGTTCATGGCGCACCACATCGGTGACTTCCAGACCTCCAGCACCTGGGCCGCCATCTGCAACGAGCTGTGCTTCCGCGTCAGCGAGCTGTTCCCCGACCACTTCATTCCCGCCGCCATGCTGCCCCAGTCGCCCGGCGTGGACCCTGCAACCTGCATTCCCGAGCTGGTCAAGTGCGTTGAGCAATATGGCAACGTGGGCCTGAACCTGAACCCCGATCCCTCGGGCGGTCACTGGACTTCGCCTCCGCTGTCCGACAAGAGCTGGTACCCCATCTACGAAAAGATGGTGGAGTACGACATCCCCGCGATGATCCACGTCTCCACCAGCTGCAATAGCTGCTTCCACACCACGGGCAGCCACTATCTGAATGCCGACACCACGGCCTTCATGCAGTGCCTGACTTCGGATCTGTTCAAGGACTTCCCGACCCTGAAGTTCCTGATTCCCCATGGCGGCGGCGCCGTGCCTTACCACTGGGGCCGTTTCCGCGGTCTGGCGCAGGAGATGAAGAAGCCGCTGCTGGAAGAGCATTTGCTCAACAACATCTACTTCGACACCTGCGTCTACCACCAGCCGGGCATCAACCTGCTGACGGAAGTGATTCCGACCAAGAACATTCTGTTCGCCAGCGAAATGATCGGCGCCGTGCGCGGCATCGATCCGCAGACCGGTCACTACTACGACGACACCAAGCGCTACATCGAAGCCACGCAGAACCTGACGGCCGATGAAAAGCACGCCGTCTACGAAGGCAATGCCCGCCGCGTGTTCACGCGCCTGGACAAGGCGCTCAAGGCCAAGGGTCTGTAACTTCTAAAAAAGAGAGCTGCTGGCGCACGGTATGAAAGGTTTTCAATAAGAAAACTATTCAGATCTTATGAATAGCAAGCGCTAACAGCTCACTTTTTAGATTCAATAACGTCAAAGCAAAGAGGTATTTCCATGTACGAACTGGGAGTTGTCTACCGCAATATCCAGCGCGCCGACCGCGCTGCTGCTGACGGCCTGGCCGCCCTGGGCTCTGCCACCGTGCACGAGGCCATGGGCCGCGTTGGTCTGCTCAAGCCCTATATGCGCCCCATCTATGCCGGCAAGCAGGTCTCGGGTACGGCCGTCACGGTGCTGCTGCAGCCCGGCGACAACTGGATGATGCATGTGGCTGCCGAGCAGATTCAGCCCGGCGATATCGTGGTCGCTGCCGTCACCGCCGAGTGCTCCGACGGCTACTTCGGCGACCTGCTGGCCACCAGCTTCCAGGCGCGCGGCGCACGCGCGCTGATCATCGATGCCGGCGTGCGCGACGTGAAGACGCTGCAGGAGATGGACTTCCCGGTCTGGAGCAAGGCCATCTCTTCCAAGGGCACGATCAAGGCCACCCTGGGCTCGGTCAACATCCCCATCGTCTGCGCCGGCATGCTGGTCACGCCCGGTGACGTGATCGTGGCCGACGACGACGGCGTGGTCTGCGTGCCCGCCGCGCGTGCCGTGGAAGTGCTGGCCGCTGCCCAGAAGCGCGAAAGCTTCGAAGGCGAAAAGCGCGCCAAGCTGGCTTCGGGCGTCCTGGGCCTGGATATGTACAAGATGCGCGAGCCCCTGGAAAAGGCCGGCTTGCGCTATGTGGATTAACTCCCCCTGAGCGGCTGCGCCGCTTCCCCCTCTCTCGCTGCGCGGGAAGGGGACGACACCCTCGGTGCGGGGCGGCCCTTCCTCGGTGTCTCTGAGATGTGGCAGCGCCAGTTTCATGGATGGTGGGAAGTGCGCAGCGCACGGTGCAATCAACAATTGAGGAGCAAACAGATGAGCGCCTTTGAAAAAACCCCCGGCTGGCTGGACTGGTATGCCAACCCCAGCAAGCCCCAGTTCAAGCTGCCTGCCGGCGCTGTGGATGCGCACTGCCATGTGTTCGGTCCCGGTAACGAGTTCCCCTTCGCCCCCGAGCGCAAGTACACCCCCTGCGACGCCAGCAAGGCCCAGCTGTATGCGCTGCGCGACCATCTGGGTTTTGCGCGCAATGTGGTGGTGCAGGCCACCTGCCACGGTGCGGACAACCGCGCCATGGTCGATGCCTGCAAGTCCTCGGGCGGCAAGGCCCGCGGCGTGGCCACGGTCAAGCGCTCCATCAGCGATGCCGAACTGCAGGAGCTGCATGACGCCGGCGTGCGCGGCGTGCGTTTCAACTTCGTCAAGCGTCTGGTGGACTTTACGCCCAAGGACGAGCTGATGGAGATCGCCGGTCGCATCGCCAAGCTGGGCTGGCATGTGGTGATCTATTTCGAAGCCGTGGATCTGCCCGAGCTGTGGGACTTCTTCACCGCGCTGCCCACCACCGTGGTGGTCGACCACATGGGCCGCCCCGACGTGACCAAGGGCGTGGACAGCGAGGAGTTCGCCCTGTTCTTGAAGTTCATGCGCGAGCACAAGAATGTCTGGAGCAAGGTTTCCTGCCCCGAGCGCCTGTCCGTCTCCGGCCCCAAGGCGCTTCATGGTGAGCAGAACGCCTACCAGGACGTGGTGCCTTTCGCGCGCCGCGTGGTCGAGGAGTTCCCCGAGCGCGTGCTCTGGGGCACGGACTGGCCGCACCCCAACCTGAAGGACCACATGCCCGACGACGGCCTGCTGGTGGACTTCATTCCTCATATCGCTCCTACCGCGCAGCTGCAGCAAAAGCTGCTGGTGGACAACCCCATGCGTCTGTACTGGCCCGAAGAGGTCTGACGGAGTTCCGGCGACACATACACCCGGAAACAGGCCGCAGCCTTGTCGCATGGGCTGCGCCATCCGTAACGAGGAGAATTTATGGCTTTGGAAAAACCGTATCTGGACGTGCCCGGCACCATCATTTTCGATGCCGAGCAGTCCCGCAAGGGCTACTGGCTCAACCAGTTCTGCATGAGCCTGATGAAGGCCGAGAACCGCGAGCGCTTTCGCGCCAACGAGCGTGCCTATCTGGACGAGTGGGCGATGACCGAGGAGCAGAAGCAGGCCGTGCTGGCGCGTGACCTGAACTGGTGCATGCGCACCGGCGGCAATATCTACTTCCTGGCCAAGATTGGCGCCACCGACGGCAAGAGCTTCCAGCAGATGGCGGGCTCCATGACCGGCATGACCGAAGAAGAGTACCGCGCCATGATGATGGGCGGCGGCCGCTCTGCCGATGGCAATCGCTATGTGGGCGAGGACGGTGATGCGCAGGCGCATCGCCAGCCCCAGGGCAGCGCAGGCAACCAGAACAAGGAAGGCAACTAAGACATGGCACGCATCACCGCATCCGTTTTCACCTCGCACGTGCCTGCCATCGGCGCCGCCATGGACATGGGCAAGACCCAGGAAGCCTACTGGGCGCCCCTGTTCAAGGGTTATGACTTCTCCCGCCAGTGGATGAAGGACAACAAGCCCGATGTGATCTTCCTGGTCTACAACGACCACGCCACGGCCTTCAGCCTGGACTGCATTCCCACCTTCGCCATCGGCACGGCTGCGGAATTCCAGCCCGCCGACGAAGGCTGGGGCCCGCGCCCCGTGCCCAAGGTGGTCGGCCATCCCGATCTGGCCAGCCACATTGCCCAGTCCGTGATCCAGCAGGACTTCGATCTGACCATCGTCAACAAGATGGACGTGGACCACGGCCTCACGGTGCCTCTGTCGCTGATGTGCGGCGAGCAGGACCCCAAGACCGGCTCCTGGCCCTGCCCGGTGATCCCCTTCGCCGTGAACGTGGTGCAGTATCCCGTGCCCACCGGCCAGCGCTGCTTCAACCTGGGCCGCGCCATCCGCAAGGCCGTGGAGAGCTACGACCAGGACATCAACGTCCATATCTGGGGCACGGGTGGCATGAGCCACCAGCTGCAGGGTGCGCGCGCAGGCCTGATCAACAAGGAATGGGACAACCAGTTCCTGGACCTGCTGATCGAGAACCCCCACGGTCTGGCGCAGATGCCGCACATCGACTACGTGCGCGAAGCCGGCTCGGAAGGCATCGAGCTGGTGATGTGGCTGATTGCGCGCGGCGCCATGTCCGATGTGGACGGCCCCGCACCGCTGCCCAAGGTGGCGCACCGCTTCTACCATGTGCCTGCATCGAACACCGCGGTGGGCCATCTGATCCTCGAGAATCAGTAAACGTTTCACCACGTTCGCTGCTTCGCGTATTCACTGCCCCCTGTGGGGGGCTTCGCCTCCTTGAGGCGGCTCTACGGAGATCCCAATCATGAGCAAGACCATCAAAGTAGCGCTGGCTGGCGCAGGTGCCTTCGGCATCAAGCACCTGGACGGCATCAAGAACATCGACGGCGTGGAAGTCGTCTCCCTGGTCGGTCGCCGCTTTGACCAGACCAAGGAAGTGGCCGACAAATACGGCATCAAGCATGTGGCAACCGATCTGGCCGAAAGCCTGGCGCTGCCCGAGGTCGATGCCGTGATCCTTTGCACGCCCACGCAGATGCACGCCGAGCAGGCCATTGCCTGCATGAAGGCCGGCAAGCATGTGCAGGTCGAGATTCCTCTGGCCGATGCCCTGAAGGACGCCCAGGAAGTGGCCGAGCTGCAAAAGCAGACCGGTCTGGTGGCCATGGTGGGTCACACCCGCCGCTTCAACCCCAGCCACCAGTGGGTGCACAAGAAGATAGCAGCCGGCGAGTTCAACATCCAGCAGATGGATGTGCAAACCTACTTCTTCCGCCGCACCAATATGAACGCGCTGGGCCAGGCCCGCAGCTGGACCGACCACCTGCTGTGGCACCATGCCGCCCACACCGTGGACCTGTTCGCCTACCAGGCCGGCAGCCCCATCGTCAAGGCCAACGCCGTGCAAGGCCCGATTCACAAGGATCTGGGCATCGCCATGGACATGAGCATCCAGCTCAAGGCCGCCAACGGCGCGATCTGCACGCTGAGCCTGTCGTTCAACAATGACGGCCCTCTGGGTACCTTCTTCCGCTACATCGGCGACACCGGCACCTATCTGGCCCGCTACGACGATCTGTACACCGGCAAGGACGAGAAGATCGACGTGTCCCAGGTCGATGTGTCCATGAACGGCATCGAGCTGCAGGACCGCGAATTCTTCGCCGCCATCCGTGAAGGCCGCGAGCCCAACTCCAGCGTGCAGCAGGTGTTCAACTGCTACAAGGTCTTGCACGACCTGGAGCAGCAACTCAACGCCGAATAAGTCCCGGTGATCGATTGAGACAGACAAAGGCCGGGGCATGCTCCGGCCTTTGCTGTTTTTGCTTTGAAATTTATAGCTTTAAACGCTCTGTTCATATGGGCTATAGGCTATAAATGCTTTAACTTTGCCATCCTCAAGGAGCATCCGTGCAAAACCGACCACTAGGCCCATTCAGCGTCGCCAATGTCGCGCTGGGCTGCATGAATTTCTGCCATGCCTACGGCAACCCCGTCTCTACCGAGCAATCGCACGCCGTGCTGCATGCGGCACTGGACGCGGGCGTCACGCTGTTCGACACTGCCGCGCTCTATGGCTTTGGCGCCAGCGAATCGCTGATCGGACCCGTGCTCAAGCCCCATCGCAACCACATCACCCTGGCCAGCAAATGCGGCATGGCCGGCGTGCGCGGCGAAGACGGCGTGATGCGCCGCGTCATCGACGGTCGTCCCAAAACCCTGCGCCAGAACTGCGAAGACAGCCTCAAGCGCCTGGGCACCGATGTGATCGATCTCTACTATCTGCATCGCTGGGACAGGAACGTGCCCATCGAGGAGTCGGTGGGCGAGATGGCACGCCTGAAGGAAGAGGGAAAGGTTCGCGCTCTGGGTCTGTCGGAAGTGGGCGTCGATGCGCTGCGCCGCGCGCACAAGGAGCACCCGATTGCCGCGCTGCAAAGCGAATATTCGCTGTGGTCGCGTAATGCGGAGCTGGGCACGCTCGCCGCCTGCAAGGAGCTGGGCATTGCCTATGTGGCATTCAGTCCCATGGGCCGCGCCTTCTTCAGCGGCAAGCTGCAGCAGGTGGACAACCTGGTCAAGGGCGATATCCGCGCCACCATGCCGCGCTTTGCCGGCGAGGCCTATGCGCAGAATCTGCGCCTGCTCGCGCCCATGCAGGCCGTGGCGGAAAAGGCTGGCTGCACGCTGGCCGAGCTGGCCATCGCCTGGGTGCTGCACCAGGGCGAGCATGTGATTGCCTTGCCCGGCACCACCAGCGTGGAGCATCTGCACGAAGACATTCGCGGCGGCAGCGTCAAGCTCGATGCCGAGCTGCTGGCCGAGCTCGATGACATCTTCAAGCCCGAAGCCATTGCGGGCGACCGCTATGCGCTGCAAGGCCAGGGCGAGGTCGATACCGAGAAATACGCGTTTGAAAAACGCCCAGGCTAGTGCCTTTGCGGACGCCCGGTCAGGGGCGGTCTGCGGCGTTGCCTCACCGGCCGCGCAAATCCTCGCAATAGCACCACTATTGCTGCGGTATCGCGCGGGGGGGGGGCCGCCCCCTAGCATCCCATTCCGCGAAGGCCCTAGCGCGCAGGGGGAGCGTAAACAGGTTCTGGTTTGCTTCAGGTTTGGGGCAGGGCGTGCAGGGGAATATCCTTCTCCTGCGCCAGCTGCATCAGTTGCGTGCAGCTGCGGGCGGCCAGAAACCGGGCCACGCCTTGATGGATCTCGGGCTTGCGCATATCGGCGGGATGGCCGAAGGGCAGGTCTGCCGCTTCGCACAGGCGCTGGGCAAAGTGAGGCTCCAGCGCGGCCACGGCCACGATGCCGTCGGCACAGGGATAGATGCGGTAGCCCGCATGGGCGCCGCCGACATCGCCTGCGGGCTGGGTCAGGCCCCAGTGCCAGGGCAGGGCCAGCCACTGCGCCGCCTGGGCCAGTCCGACCTCGCGCAGTATGCCGCGCCCGCTGCGGCTGCTGACCAGCACGGCCTGGAGCACGGCTTCGCTGGCCATCAGCGCCCCCGCCATATCGGCAAACAGGCTGGGGGGCAGGGCGGTGCTGTGCACGAGGCCCGCTTCGGCCTGATAGGTGAGGTCATGGCCGGGGACATCGGCCAGCTCGCCCGCGCTGCCGACCACGCGCACCAGCGACAGCCCAGGGTAGCGCTGCTGCAGGGCTTCCCAGCCCAGGCCCAGCTTGCTCAGGGCCGATGGACGGAACGAGGTCAGCAGCACATCGGTTTGGGCCAATTGCGCATGCAGACTGGCCTGGCCTTCGGCGGTCTTGAGATCGGCCTGCAGGGTTTGCACCCTGTCATGCATCTGCGCGTAGGCATCGGGGCAGTAGAGGCCCATGGGGTCGGCGCTGCGGCTTGCGCCGGGTGCCAGAGGCTCGAGCTTGCGGCAATCGGCTCCCATGCCGGCGCAGCGCCACAGTGCGGCGGGGCCGGGCAGGTTCAGAGCCAGGCTCAGTATGCGAATTCCTTGCAGGGGTTGAATGGCGGTTCTGGGCATGAGTGGGAGTATTCCTTGTCTGGACTTGTGCAAGCCAGGGTGGCATCAGGATGGCTTGCTTGAAGCGAAGCCCTTGCCTGAGCCTGTTTGGCGTGAGTCGTGCTTGTGCAACTGCTGTTGTAGTGCAAGCCGGGCCCTGACCCTGGCACTTTCAGGACAGTCTGTTGCGGAGGCGGTGCTTTCAGGCGCTGCCGCGCTGTGGCAAGCTTGTCCTATCTGTAAAAAAATGCCCCTAGGGGCGTGTTCGATTGACCGAGATGCGTAGACGTACGCTTTTGTCCCTGGGCGCTGCCTCCGTGCTGGCCGCCGGCGGGGGCTGGAAGGCTTTTTCCATGAACTCCACTTCTTCTTCCTTGTTGCCCGAGCAGCTGTTGCAGCAGCTCAAGCCTTCGCCGCGCATGCCGGTGATGTTCCTGGGCCATGGCAGCCCCATGAATGTGATCGAGGACACGCACTGGCGCCAGAGCTGGAAGGCGCTGGGCCAGGAACTGACGGCCAAGGGCATTGCGCCGCAGCTGATTCTCTGCGTCTCGGCCCACTGGCTGACCGAGTCCGACTGGGCGCTGACCGGCATGGCCCAGCCGCGCACGATTCATGATTTCGGCGGTTTTCCGCAAGAGCTGTTCGACCAGCAATATCCAGCCCCCGGCGCGCCCGAGGTGGCCAGGCAGCTGGCGGCCGAGCTGCATTCGCCGCTGGACGGATCGGCCTTGCTGGTGGACCAGAAATGGGGTTTTGATCACGGCACCTGGTCGGTGCTGCTGCCCATGTTCCCCGAGGCCAGCATTCCCGTCATGCAGCTGAGCATGCCCTATGGACTGGCGCCTGAAAAGCATTTCGAGATGGGCCGCCAGCTGCGCGCGCTGCGCGACCGCGGCGTGCTCATCGTGGGCAGCGGCAATATCGTGCACAACCTGCGCGCCATGCAGCGCGGTGCCAGCGACAACCAGGCCTATGACTGGACGATCCAGTTCGACACCGAAGTGCAGCAGCGTCTGGACAGCGGCAATCTCGCTGATCTGAGCTCCTTTCTGGACTGGGGTCCGCAGGCCCGTCTGGCCCATCCCACGCACGACCACTATCTGCCTCTGCTGTATGCGGCAGGTGCCGTGCAGGAGGGCGAAGCGCCGCGCGTGTTCAACACGGCCTACCAGTATGCGGCGCTGTCCATGCGCTCGGCCATCTGGGGACTGAGCGCCTAATAAAGATTTTGATAGCTTGCTGGGCTTGGTTTACAAGGTTTTCAGATAATTTTCTTCCTGAAAGCGATATGGGAAGAGCGCTCGCAGCTATCAATTAATAGGTGGACACTGAAGCAGCCATAAAAAAAGAGCAACGGATTAAAAGTCCGTTGCTCTTTGGTCTTCAGGGCCGAAGCCCCGAATCGTGAGTTTAGATCACGGCGGCGATGGCCTTGCAGACATAGTCGATGTTCTTGCTGTTCAGCGCAGCCACGCACATGCGACCGGTGTCGGTGCCGTACACGCCGAACTCGGAGCGCAGGCGTACCATCTGGTCCTTGGACAGGCCGGAGTACGAGAACATGCCGATCTGGGTGGTGATGAAGGACATGTCCTGGGTCACGCCGGCAGCCTTCAGGCCGTCAACCAGCTTCTGGCGCATGGCCTTGATGCGCACGCGCATCTCGCCCAGTTCCTTTTCCCACAGAGCGTGCAGCTCGGGGTTGTTCAGCACGGCTGCCACGACGGCGCCGCCATGGGTGGGAGGGTTGGAGTAGTTGGTGCGGATGACGATCTTCAGCTGCGACAGCACGCGAGCGGCTTCTTCCTTGTCGGAGGCCACCACGGACAGGGCGCCCACGCGCTCGCCGTACAGGCTGAAGCTCTTGGAGAAGGAAGTCGAGACAAAGATGTTCAGGCCGGCAGCCACGAACTTGCCGATCACAGCGCCGTCTTCGGCGATGCCGTGGCCAAAGCCCTGGTAGGCCATGTCCAGGAAGGCGACCAGGCCCTTGGCCTTGACGATGGCGATCACTTCATCCCACTGAGCGGCGGTGATGTCGTAGCCGGTGGGGTTGTGGCAGCAGGCGTGCAGCACGACCACGGTGCCGGCAGCGGCAGCGTTCAGGTCGGCCAGCATGCCGGCGAAGTCGATGGAGCGGGTGGCTGCATCGTAGTAAGCGTAGGTGCCGACTTCAAAACCAGCGTTGGTGAAGATGGCCTTGTGGTTTTCCCAGCTGGGGTTGGAGATCAGGACCTTGGCGTTGGGGTTGAGCTTCTTGAGGAAGTCGGCGCCGATCTTCAGGCCGCCGGTGCCGCCGATGGCTTGCACGGTGGCCACGCGGCCGGACTTGACCACGTCGGACTCGGCTCCGAACACCAGGGCCTTGACGCCGTTGTCATAGGCGGCAATACCGTCGATGGGCAGATAGCCGCGGGCGGTGGGCTTTTCCATCATGGCCTTCTCGGCGGCCTGCACGCACTCCAGCAGGGGCAGCTTGCCGTTGTCGTCGAAGTACACGCCCACGCCCAGGTTCACTTTGTTGGGGTTGGAGTCAGCGTTGAATTGCTCGTTCAGACCCAGGATGGGGTCGCGGGGGGCCATTTCGACGGCGGTAAACAGAGACATGAAAAAATCCTTGATGGATGGAAATAAGTCAGGTCACCCCCAGCTACTGCTCCGAGCGCGTTAGACGGGCAGGGCATTGCCCGGTGCTCGAAAAAACGCATCAGCCTAGGTTAGGCTTGAGGGTTGGGCTGCCATTCTACTCCGCGCTTACCCTATGCGTCATGGACATGAGATCATGCAAGAACAAAATATGAATGCCGAGCCGCAAGGCCGTTTCGTGCAATACCCGGACTCGCCGTTCGAGCTGTTCCAGCCCTATCCACCGGCGGGCGATCAGCCTGCGGCCATCGAAAAACTGGTCGAAGGCGTCAATGACGGCGAGTCCTTCCAGACGCTGCTGGGCGTGACCGGTTCGGGCAAGACCTTCACCATGGCCAACGTGATCGCGCGTCTGGGCAAGCCCGCCATCGTGTTTGCGCCCAACAAGACGCTGGCGGCACAGCTGTACTCGGAGTTCAGGGAGTTTTTCCCGAAAAACGCGGTCGAGTACTTCGTCAGCTACTACGACTATTACCAACCAGAAGCCTATGTGCCCCAGCGCGACCTGTTCATCGAAAAGGACAGCGCCATCAACGAGCACATCGAGCAGATGCGCCTGTCCTGCACCAAGAGCATCATGGAGCGGCGCGACGTGGTGATTGTGGCCACCGTCTCTGCCATCTACGGCATCGGCGAGCCCGAGAGCTACCACCGCATGATCATGACGCTGCGCGCGGGCGACACGCTCAACCAGCGCGATGCGATTGCGCAGCTGATCCGCATGCAATACCAGCGCAACGACCAGGATTTCTCGCGCGGCACCTTCCGCGTGCGCGGCGACACCATCGACGTGTTCCCGGCCGAACATTCGGAGCTGGCCGTGCGCATCGAGCTGTTCGACGACGAGGTCGAGAGCCTGCAGCTCTTCGATCCGCTCACGGGCCGGGTGCGCCAGAACATTCCGCGCTTCACCATCTATCCCAGCAGCCACTATGTGACGCCGCGCGACAAGGTGCTGGCGGCCGTGGAGACCATCAAGGAAGAGCTGGCCGAGCGCCTCAAGCAGCTCGTGGGCATGGGCAAGCTGGTGGAGGCGCAGCGCCTGGAGCAGCGCACGCGCTTCGATCTGGAAATGCTCAGCGAAGTGGGGCACTGCAAGGGCATCGAGAACTACACGCGCCATCTCTCGGCCTCCAGGCCCGGCGATCCGCCCAGCACGCTGACGGACTATCTGCCGCGCGATGCCATCATGTTCCTCGACGAGAGCCATCAGATGATCGGCCAGCTCAACGCCATGTACAACGGCGACCGGGCGCGCAAGACCACGCTGGTGGAATATGGCTTCCGCCTGCCTTCGGCGCTGGACAACCGGCCGCTCAAGTTCGAGGAGTTCGAGCAGCGCATGCGCCAGGTGGTGTTTGTCTCGGCCACGCCCGCCGAATATGAAAAGACTCATGCCGGGCAGGTGGTGGAGCAGGTGGTGCGCCCCACGGGCCTGGTCGATCCCGAGATCGAAGTGCGGCCGGCCATCCATCAGGTCGACGACGTGCTGCAGGAGATCCGCCAGCGCGTGGAGCTGGAGGAGCGCGTGCTCATCACCACGCTGACCAAGCGCATGGCCGAGCAGCTGACCGAATACCTGACCGACAACGGTGTGAAGGTGCGCTATCTGCACTCCGACGTGGACACGGTGGAGCGTGTGGAAATCATCCGCGACCTGCGTCTGGGAGCCTTCGATGTGCTGGTCGGCATCAACCTGCTGCGCGAAGGCCTGGATATTCCCGAGGTCTCTCTGGTGGCGATTCTGGATGCCGACAAGGAAGGTTTTCTGCGTGCCGAGCGCAGCCTGATCCAGACCATAGGTCGCGCGGCGCGCAACGTCAACGGCAAGGCTATTCTGTACGCGGACCGGATCACGGAGTCCATGAAGAAAGCCATCGGCGAAACCGAGAGACGCCGCGAAAAACAGATGGCTTTCAACGAAGCCAACGGAATCGTGCCAAAACAGATTGTCAAGAGGGTGAAAGACCTGATTGATGGTGTCTACAGCGAAAAAAGCGGCAAAGAGGCCGAACGTCTGCAGGAGCAGGCTCTACAACAGGCACGTGTCGAGGATATGTCGGAGAAAGACATCGCCAAGGAGATCAAGCGTCTGGAGAAGCAAATGCTGGAGCACGCCAGGAACCTGGAATTCGAGCAGGCAGCGCGTGTGCGAGACCAGCTTTCGCTTCTCAAACAGCAATTGTTCGGGGCGGCACCGTAGGAATATTTCTTCGCAAATCTCGGGGTTATTACGTGAGTGCACGCTGTTACCCGACAAAATTGATGGGGAATGTGATATACTCGCCTCAAACACTCAACAACAAACTTCCCTCACAGAAGGGCTCTGAACCTAATCACAGGACGGAGTAAGGGCGGAGACTGTGCTCGTCTAGGTACTGTGACCGGGCGTGCGTTTCTGTAACGAACAATCCTGACTGAAGGAGCTCGTATGCGTCTTACGACCAAAGGCCGCTTTGCGGTCACCGCGATGATCGACCTGGCACTGCGCCAGAACAATGGCCCTGTGACTCTGGCTGCCATCAGCCAGCGTCAGCAGATTTCGCTGTCCTATCTGGAACAGTTGTTTGGCAAGCTGCGTCGCCACGAACTGGTGGAATCCACCCGTGGCCCCGGCGGCGGCTACACCCTGGCCCGTAAGGCAACGGACATCACCGTGGCTGACATCATCGTCTCGGTGGATGAACCTATTGATGCGACCCAGTGCGGTGGCAAGGAAAACTGTCTGGGCGAAGCCGGCCGCTGTATGACCCATGAGCTGTGGGCTGCACTGAATCAGCGCATGGTGGAATTCCTGGACTCCGTCACTCTGCAAAAGCTGGTGGACGAGCAACTGGCCAAGGGCATCCAGATCGAGGACAAGCCCGTGGTGCGCCGCGCCATCTCCACAGCACCCGTGGTCAAGCCCATTCGTGTGAACGCACCGAACTCGGTGTTCGCCCTGGGTAACGCCTTCGCGAAATCCTGATCCGGGGCCGCTCGAGCAGTGCTCGGGCGGCAACCAGATCGGCATGAAGCCCGACTCCGATAGTCAGGGCCTGGATGCATGCATGGCTGTGCGGCATGTTTCTTCGCCCTGATGGCACCACAAGGTGCATCGATTCCTCACGATTTGTCAGCCAAAAACAAGACGAGCCAGTCATGGACATGACCCCGCACTTTCCCATTTATCTCGACTACGGTGCAACCACTCCGGTGGACCCCCGCGTGGCGGACGCCATGATTCCCTGGCTGCGTGAACATTTTGGCAATGCCGCATCGCGCAGCCATGCCTGGGGCTGGGAAGCCGAAGAAGCCGTCGAGAAGGCCCGCAAGCAGGTCGCCGATCTGATTGGCGCCGACCCGCGTGAAATCGTCTGGACCAGCGGCGCGACCGAGTCCGACAACCTGGCCATCAAGGGTGCAGCGCATTTCTACCAGGGCAAGGGCAAGCACCTGATCACCGTGAAGACCGAGCACAAGGCTGTGCTGGACACCATGCGTGAACTGGAGCGCCAGGGCTTTGAAGTCAGCTATCTGGACGTGCAGGAAAACGGTCTGCTGGACATCGAAGTGTTCAAAGCCGCGATCCGTCCCGACACCATCCTCGCCAGCGTGATGGCCGTGAACAACGAGATCGGTGTGGTTCAGGATCTGAACACCATTGGCGCCCTGTGCCGTGAGAAGGGCATCATCTTCCACGTCGACGCCGCTCAGGCCTCGGGCAAGATGGATCTGAACATGCAGACCATGCCCATCGACCTGATGAGCCTGGCTTCGCACAAGACCTACGGCCCCAAGGGCATCGGTGCGCTGTACGTGCGCCGCAAGCCGCGCGTGCGCCTGGAAGCTCAGATGCACGGCGGCGGTCATGAACGCGGCATGCGTTCCGGCACGCTGGCAACCCACCAGATCGTGGGCATGGGCGAAGCCTTCCGCATTGCCAAGGAAGAGATGGCCAAGGATATGGAGCACGCACGTGCACTGCGCAAGCGTCTGCTCGATGGTCTGAAGGATCTGGAGCAGGTGTTCGTGAACGGCGATATGGAGAACGGCGTTCCCCATTACCTGAACATGAGCTTCAACTTCGTCGAAGGCGAGTCGCTGATCATGGGCATCAAGGGTCTGGCCGTGTCCTCGGGTTCCGCCTGCACATCCGCCAGCCTGGAGCCCAGCTATGTGCTGCGTGCCCTGGGCCGCAGCGATGAGCTGGCACACAGTTCCTTGCGCATGACCTTTGGTCGCTTCACGACGGAAGAAGAAATTGACTACGCGATCAAGTCGATCCGCGAAAACGTGCTGAAGCTGCGCGAGCTGAGCCCTCTGTGGGAGATGTACAAAGACGGCATCGACCTCAGCACTATTCAATGGGCTGCACACTAAGCATAGATTACAAAGAGTTCAAGAGGTAGACACCATGGCTTACTCCGAAAAAGTTGTTGACCACTATGAAAACCCCCGCAACGTGGGCTCGTTCGACAAGAGCGATGACTCCGTGGGCACGGGTATGGTGGGTGCGCCCGCTTGCGGCGACGTGATGAAGCTGCAGATCAAGGTCAATCCTGCCACCGGCGTGATCGAAGATGCACGCTTCAAGACCTATGGCTGCGGCTCTGCCATCGCCTCGTCTTCGCTGGTGACTGAATGGGTCAAGGGCAAGACGCTGGATGAGGCTGCAGCTCTGAAGAACAGCCAGATCGCCGAAGAACTGGCGCTGCCACCGGTCAAGGTTCATTGCTCCATCCTGGCTGAAGACGCCATCAAGGCTGCTGTGAACGACTACCGCGCAAAGCGCACGGCGACGGAAGCCTAAGGCCATGGCCATCTCAATGACCGAGGCGGCTGCCCGTCATGTGAACCGCTACCTTTCGCGTCGCGGCAAGGGGATTGGCGTGCGCCTCGGAGTGAAGACCACGGGCTGTTCCGGCTTGGCCTACAAGCTGGAATATGTGGACGAAGTCCAGCCCGATGATGTGGTGTTTGAAGACCACGGCATCAAGGTGTTGATCGACCCCAAGAGCCTGGCCTATATCGATGGCACGGAACTGGATTTTGTGCGCGAAGGCCTGAACGAGGGCTTCAAGTTCCACAACCCCAATGAGCGTGATCGCTGCGGTTGTGGCGAGAGCTTCAGGATTTGATTTTCTCCTGAGTCGCTTCGCGCCTTCCCCCCAAGGGGACGACACCTTCGCTGCGAGGCGGCTCTTGCTCGGTGTCCCTGGCGTGTGTAGCGCCCAAGCGTAAGAACGGAACCGCCTCAGCGCTGCTGCAGGCGGTTTTTTAATGCCATGAATCTGCAATCTGACGACTTTGAATTGTTTGGCCTGCCGCGCAAGTTTGCGCAGGAGCGCAGCCAGATCGACGCACGCTGGAAAGAGCTGCAGCGTGAAGCACATCCCGACCGCTTTGCCGCCCAGGGCGCAGCCGCGCAGCGCGTGGCCATGCAATGGTCGGTACGCATCAACGAGGCCTATCAGCGCCTCAAGGACCCGCTCAAGCGCGCCGCCTATCTGTGCGAGCTGGCGGGAGCGCCGGTGCGGGCTGAAGACAACACGGCCATGCCTGCGGCATTTCTGATGCAGCAGATGGAGTGGCGCGAAGCGCTGGAAGACGCTGCCAGCGAGCAGGAGCTGGATGCTCTGGAGGGCGAGATGCTCGCTGCCAAAAAGCAGATGCTTGGCGAATGCGGTCGTCTGCTGGACGAGGCTGGCGATGCCGCCGCTGCCGTGCAGCAGGTGAGAGCCCTCATGTTTGTTGCGCGATTTGCGCAAGATGTGGATCGCCGTCGCGATCAACTGGGACAATAAGAGCCAGAGCAACGCGCTGTGCCCTAGGCACGCAGCGTATCCACCTTGAGCGGGCCAGCCACGCTGGCCTCTGATGTTTCAAAAGAAGAATTTCATGGCGCTTTTGCAGATTTCCGAGCCCGGCCAATCCCCCGATCCCCACCAGCGACGCATTGCTGTAGGTATCGACCTGGGCACCACGCATTCTCTGGTCGCTGCAGTGCGCAACGGCGTGGCCGAATGCCTGCCCGACGATCAGGGGCGTGTGCTGCTGCCATCGGTGGTGCGTTACATGGAAATGGGCCGCCGACAGATCGGTTTTGATGCCAAGGCCGCGCAGGCGCAGGATGCTGCCAACACTATCAGCTCGGCCAAGCGCTTCATGGGGCGAAGCCTGGCTGATATCGAATCGCCCGAGAAGCTGCCTTATCGCTTCAAGACCGATGACAGCAGCGTCATCTCCGTCGAAACCGTGGACGGCGCCAAGACGGCCGTGGAAATCAGTGCCGAAATTCTGGCGACCTTGCGTTTCCGTGCCGAAGACACGTTCGACGACGATCTCTATGGTGCAGTCATCACGGTGCCTGCGTACTTTGACGATGCCCAGCGCCAGGCCACCAAGGATGCAGCCAAGCTGGCAGGCATCAACTTGCTGCGCCTGATCAACGAGCCCACGGCAGCAGCCATTGCCTACGGCCTGGACAACGCGGCAGAGGGCGTCTACGCTGTCTACGATCTGGGTGGCGGCACCTTCGACATCTCTGTGCTGCGTCTTGCACAGGGTGTGTTCGAAGTGATCGCCACAGGTGGTGACTCGGCATTGGGCGGCGACGACTACGATGACGCGCTGGCTGCCTGGGTGGCGGAAAAGACCGGCACGCAGCTGGAGTCGGCAGCAGACAAGACCGCCTGGCGCATTGCCGCGCGCCATTGCAAGCAGGCCCTGACTGAATCAGAAGTTGTAGCGTTTACCGCTGATATTTCCTCGGGTTCAGTGTCTTTTGATGTCAAGCGTGAGGAATTCATTGCGCTGACTGCTCACTTAACCAGCAAGAGCCTTGCGGCTGTGCGCCGCGCGCTCAAGGATGCAGACCTGGGCCGCGATGAGGTGCAGGGCGTGGTCATGGTCGGTGGTTCCACCCGCATGCCCCAGATTCGCCAGGCCGTGGCCGACTTCTTCGGCAGCGAGCCGCTGACCAATCTCAACCCCGACGAAGTGGTGGCCCTGGGCGCTGCCATTCAGGCCAATCAACTGGCCGGCAACAATACCGCCGGCGACCTGCTGCTGCTGGATGTGATCCCGCTGTCGCTGGGTGTGGAAACCATGGGTGGCCTGTCCGAGCGCATCATCACGCGCAACGAGACCATCCCCACGGCCCGCGCACAGGACTTCACGACGTACAAGGACGGGCAAACCGCTCTGGCCATTCACGTGGTGCAAGGCGAGCGTGATCTGGTGGCGGACTGCCGCAGCCTGGCGCGTTTCGAGTTGCGCGGCATTCCGCCCATGGCTGCCGGTGCGGCGCGCATCCGCGTGACCTTCACGGTCGATGCCGACGGCCTGCTGTCCGTCAGCGCCAAGGAGCAGACCAGCGGCGTCGAAGCGCATATCAACGTCAAGCCTTCCTACGGCATTTCCGACGACCAGATCGCCCAGATGCTGCAGGACGGTTTTGCCACGGCCCAGGAAGACATGAAAGCCCGCGCCCTGGTCGAGGCCCGCGTGGATGCCGATCGCATGCTGCTGGCCACGCAGAGCGCGCTGGATGTGGATGGGGATGTGCTCAGCGCCGAGCAGCGCGACAGCATTGACGGTCTGATGACAGCGCTACGCGCGGCCGTCGCCAGTGATGATCCGGCCGTCGTGGAAGGCGCAACACAGGCCCTGGCCAAGGGAACCGAGTCGTTTGCGGCCGAACGCATGAATCGCAGCATCCAGCAGGCGCTGGCCGGCAAGAGTGTCAACACCATTTAATTCATAAACAGAACAATGCCCATCATCAAAATTCTTCCTCACGCCGAGTACTGTCCCAATGGCACGGAAATCGAAGCTCCCGTCGGCACTTCGATCTGTGAAGCCATGCTGGACAACGGCATCAATATCGAGCATGCCTGTGATATGAGCTGTGCCTGCACGACCTGCCATGTCATCGTCAAGGAGGGCTTCAACTCCCTGAACGAGGCGGAGGAAGAGGAAGAAGACCTGCTCGACAAGGCCTGGGGTCTGCAGCCTCAGTCGCGCCTGTCCTGCCAGGCGATTCTGGCGCGCGAGAATGTGACGGTGGAGATCCCCAAGTACTCCATCAACCACGCTAAGGAAAATCACTGAGCACCCCCTGAGGCGCTTTGCGCCTTCCCCCTCTCTCTACGCGCTTCGCGCCAGGGGAGGGGGACGACACCCTCGGTGCGCGGCGGCGATTCCTCGGTGTCCTGGCTTTGGTGCGCGCTTGTTTTAGAAATTGTTGGGCGATGTGAGCGCCGCAGGTAATTGGGAGAAATTGAATGTCGCGCCAAATTGTTCTGGATACGGAAACGACCGGCCTGTCGGCCATCGATGGCGATCGTCTGATCGAGCTGGGCTGCGTGGAGCTGGTCAATCGCAAGCTCACCGGCAACAATCTGCATCTGTATTTCAATGCGGGTCGGGACAGCCATCCAGATGCCTTGCGCGTGCACGGCATCACCACGGAGTTCCTCAAGGACAAGCCGCGCTTTGAGGAAAAGATCGACGAGATCTGGGAGTATCTGCAGGGTGCAGAGCTCATCATCCACAATGCGCCGTTCGACCTGGGCTTTCTGAACAACGAGCTCAAGCTGGCCAAGCGCCCGCCGCTCAAGCAATGCGTGGGCGGAGTCCTCGACACCCTGGTCATGGCCAAGGAGATGTATCCGGGCAAGCGCAACTCGCTGGACTCGCTGTGCGATCGCCTGGGTGTCGACAATTCCAATCGCACGCTGCACGGCGCTTTGCTGGATGCGGAGCTGCTGGCGGATGTCTACATCAATCTCACGCGTGGGCAAGATGCCTTGCTCATGACCGAGGAGCCGGCAGATGCTCCGGCGGCTGGAGCGATTGTCGTTCCCTCGGTGGACCTGAGCAGCTTCAAGTTGCCAGTGCTGCGCGCCAATGAGCAGGAGCAGCAATCCCACGACGATGTGCTCAAGCAGATGGATAAATCCAGCGGTGGCAAGACTGCCTGGCGTAACTTTGAAAATGTGAGCGCCAATCCTTGATATAATCACGCCTATCGGGTGATTAGCTCAGCGGTAGAGCACTGCCTTCACACGGCAGGGGTCACATGTTCGATCCATGTATCACCCACCAAATACAAAAACCTCTTAGGTCATTGACCTAAGAGGTTTTTTGTTTGTGTGCGTACTGCGTACGTCCCGTTGGCACGGGCTTTGCAGCTTGAAGTGGACGGCGTGGCAGCAGCCATTCCGGCCAGAGCAAGGTATGTGCCAGGCTGGCCGAGGGGCGAAAAGCCCTTCGGCATATGCTGCAATCTGCCTGGCCAGGGCTGAGCCAATTTCCCGGCCTGAGGCGCGCAGAGGTCTCAGCCCTGATGATTCTTGGATGACCGCGCGGAAGGCGTGCAACCAGACTTCGCCGTGCGGAAGTTGTTCGAGCCAGGCCAGCGCATTGATCCCGACCTTGCCGTGGTGGCAATCGTGGACGCTGATCCAGCCGCGCCGGCTGTGCCTGAGTACCTCGTCCTGCTGCGTGCGCTGGCTGAGCGGTGGCTGCATGAGGATGCAGAGGGGGAGCGAAGACATGCTGCACAGGCTGCTGGCGGTGGTGCCGGACATGACCGAAGCCGATGGGCAGGATGGTACTCATCGGGCGCCCTTGATGCGGCAGGATCGTCAGGGCGTGCAGCAGGCCATCAGCTGCGCCGACAATTGCTGCTCTGCCGCAGCATCGCTGAGATGGAGTCGCTATGGGCGCGTTTTCTTTACCAGAACCGGTTCGCTGCGGTAGCTGTCGGGGAAGAGGCGCTTGAGGCTGTTCACCTTGGGAATATCGTTGAAGACGATATAGGGGTGGCGCGGGTTTTCGGTCATGAAGTCCTGGTGGTAGAGCTCGGCCGGATAGAAACTGGCCTTGTCCTCGAGGCGGGTGACTATGGGTTTGGGATACAGGCGCGCTGCATCGAGCTGCGCGACGTAAGCCTGCGCTGTCTTGAGCTGGGCCGGGCTGGTCGTGAAAATTGCCGAGCGATACTGCGTTCCTGTGTCCGGACCCTGTCGGTTGAGCTGGGTGGGATCGTGGACGACAGAGAAAAATATCTGCAGCAGCTTTCCATAGCTCACCTGGGTCGGATCGAAGGTGATCTCGACCGATTCTGCATGGCCGGTGTTGCCGCGGCTGACCAGCTCGTAGGAGGCGGTGGATGCAGCACCTCCGCTATAGCCGGAGACCGCGCGTTGCACGCCCTTGACGTGCTGGAATACGCCCTGTACTCCCCAGAAGCAGCCGCCGGCAAAGATTGCACGCTGCGGGGAGGGTCCGGTGGCCGGGAGGTCCAGGGCAGGGACAGGAAGGCGAACCGCTTCTTCGGCCGAGAAGGCCATTGGTTGCCAGAGCAGTCCGCCGCCCAGCAAAACGATGCTGCCGGCCAGTGTCTGGAGCAGGCCGCGCCGGTTCAAGGCGACCCCTGAGATGATGCGTGTGTTCATATGGCTATCCGAAAGTGAAGGCATAGGCAGAAACGCCGCTGTCCAGGAACTCGATGCTGAAGGTGTGCTCGGTAATGCCTCCGGATTGGCGCACCAGCTGGTAAAGCCGCTGGCCGGTGACAGTGCCGCTGCCGTCGGCGGCCACGTCCACGCCGTGGGCGGTGCCGGGTGGTTTGCCGTCAATGCGGACCTTGAAGCGCACGGGCTTTCCGTCAGGGCCGGGGCTCAACACCAGGTGCAGGTCACGTGCCTTGAACCGGTAGACGATGCTGCCTGATGGACCGGTCAGCAAGGCGCTTTCCGCTCCAACCATCCATTGCCCGGCAAGGCCCCAGGTGTTCAGCCTGGGCTGTTCCGGTTCCCGATACGTTGCCGTCCTGTCGGGAACGGCTTTGGGTGTGGAGAGAAAGTTCTCGGCACGCTCATAACCCAGATAGGTCTCGGGGGACGCGACCTCATCCATGTTGGCGGCCAGTTGAACGCCCCCGGCATCTACCTCCGTCAGGCCCATGCTTGACTGGGAGCTGCCTGCCTCTTGGAGAAGCTGTTGTATCACCCGCTCCGACTCTGCGTAGCCGCCTTCGCCAAAGTGGTGATGGCGGATGCGTCCCGTGGCATCGATGAAGTAGTGAGCAGGCCAATACTGGTTCTTGAATGCACGCCAGATTGCATACTGGTTGTCAACGGCCACCGGATAGTTGATGCCCAGGTCTTTCATGGCCTTGCTCACGTTGCCGATGTCGCGCTCAAAAGCAAACTCGGGGGCGTGCACACCGACCACGATCAGGCCTTGATCACGGTATTTTTCTGCCCATGCCTTCACATAGGGAAGGGTGCGCAGGCAGTTGATGCAGGAGTAGGTCCAGAAATCCACCAGCACCACCTTGCCACGCAGGTCTTGCCCGCTCAGAGGCTTGGAGTTGAGCCATTGGGTTGCCCCGCCCAGCGATGGTGCGATGCCTTCATCGGGCAGTGCAGGGGCTTTGTTCGATGGTCCGCTCATGCGCATTGCGGCTCCTGCAGCCATCATGGCGCCCCCTTCGGCGGGTGCGAGGGCTGGGCCCTGCATCATCGTGCCCGGATTGCCGCGCATGGTCGTGGGGTCTTCTCCATGAGGCTGGTTAAGGCGCTCGACCAGTTTCTGCTCCAGGCCGCCGGTGGATGCCGTTGACAGTCGAGCCAGCACGCCGGTATCGATCCCCAGGGCGATGGCGGCCACGCCCGCGAGCATGGCTGCACCGAGGCCGCGACGTACCCATTCACCGGCACCCAGCGAACGCTTGAGCGCGGCAAATACCCGCCCCCCCAGCAGCAAAGCCGCAGCCATGGAAGTCGCAGCCCCGGCGGCATAGGCCAGAAGCAGCAGGGTCGAGGTGGTGTTGGCGCCCTGCAGGGCGGCACCGGTCAATATCAGTCCCAGGATGGGCCCGGCACATGGAGCCCATAGCAGCCCCGTTGCGACTCCCAGCAAGACAGAGGATCCTGTTTGCGGTGCACCGCCGGTCTGTGCCGATTCCGACAGGCGTGCGCCGACTGCCACCAATGGGCGGGTCAGCCGCTCCGACAGATGCGGCAGCAGCAGTGTCAGCCCGAAAACCGCCACCAGAGCGAGTGCCAGCCAGCGGCCATACTGATTGGCCGCCACCACCCAGCCGCCGCCGACGGCGGCGAGAGAGGCAATGATCGCAAAGGTCAATGCCATGCCTGCCAGAAGTGGCAGGCCGTTGCGCTTAAAGGGCTGGTTCGCGCGAGAGAACACAAAAGGCAGCACGGGCAGGATGCAGGGACTGACGATGGTCAGCACACCGCCCAGATAGGCAAGGACGATCAGCAGCATGGCCTGTTTCTCCTCAGGCAGGTTTGGGCGTGAAAGCCAAGGCCAGGCCGTTCATGCAATAGCGCAGACCTGTGGGAGGCGGTCCGTCTTCGAAGACATGGCCAAGGTGACCGCCACAGCGCCGGCAGTGCGCTTCGACACGCACCATGCCGTAGCTTCGGTCCTTGCGGGTGGCGACGGCGTTGTCCAGCGGCTTCCAGAAACTGGGCCAGCCGGTGCCACTGTCGAACTTGGTGGAGGAGGCAAACAAGGGCAAGGAACAGCCTGCGCAGGAAAATGTTCCAGGACGATGCTCCTTGTTGAGCGGGCTGCTGCCGGGCGGCTCCGTGGCCTCCTGGCGCAGCACGGCATATTGCTGAGGGCTGAGCCGGGCACGCCACTGGGCGTCGGTATAGCTGATTTCGAAGGTCTCTGTCGCTGCAGTCGCGTGGCGCTGGAAGATTCCGGTGGCAAGCGCTGCGGTGGAGGCTGCTGCGCCCAGCAGCATATGGCGTCGGGTGGTCATGGCATCGGCTTTCTGGGTTCGATGACATTGAGCTTATGGAGTGGCGATCCCGAAGTCCTCACGCAAAGTTAAAAAAAACGTGATAACTCCCCACGAGCAGTTTGAGCACAATGTGAAATCATGTGGCTGTGCTCCACGGTGCAGCATCAACCACCCCTGCCGGAGACCTGATTACCCATGACTCTCGCCCGTCGCATTCTGCTGGTCGAGGACGATGCCCACATCGCCGATCTGCTTTCGCTCCACCTTCGGGACGAAGGGCTGGAGGTGGTGCATTGCGCCCGCGGCGATGACGGCCTCGCGCATCTGGAGCGCGGTGGCTGGGATGCGCTGGTGCTGGATCTGATGTTGCCTGGCGTGGACGGCTTGGAGATATGCAGGCGTGCGCGTGCCATGACCCGCTACACGCCGATCATCATCATCAGTGCCCGCTCCAGCGAGGTGCATCGCATTCTGGGGCTGGAGATCGGCGCGGACGACTATCTGGCCAAGCCGTTTTCCGTTCTGGAGCTCGTGGCACGGGTGAAGGCTCTGCTGCGCCGGGTCGATGCTCTGGCTCTGAGTGCGCGCCTGGAATCAGGCAGCCTGTCGGTCAATGGGCTGGTCATGGATCCGGTGGCAAGAGATGCATGCCTGAACGGACGCCGTCTTGATCTCACGCCCCGTGAGTTCGATCTTCTGTATTTCTTTGCTCGCCAGTCGGGCAAGGTGTTTTCGCGCATGGACCTGCTCAATGCGGTCTGGGGCTATCAGCACGAGGGCTACGAGCACACCGTCAACACCCATATCAACCGGCTTCGTGCCAAGGTGGAGGTCAATCCAGCACAGCCGACGCGGATCCTCACGGTTTGGGGGCGCGGCTACAAGTTCGCTGAAACTGGAGAGGGCGAATGAACCTGACTCTGACCCAGCGGCTGGCGATCGTGTTTGCCGTGTTGCTACTGGTCTGCAGCGGTACCTCGGCCTGGCTGCAGCTTCGCTCCAACCGCATGCATGAACTGGAGGTGGTGCAAGCCTTGTCCCGGGACGTCGCCGAGAGTATTGCCCGCGATGCCCAGCTGACCGATGCGAATGGCTTGATGCCTAACGCGGTGCGAAATCTTTTCAACCAGCTGATGATGGTGAACCCAAGTGTGGAGGTCTATCTGCTGGAGCCTGACGGCCGCATTGCCGGCCACGCGGCACCCGAGGGGCGTTTGCGTCGCGACCGGGTCGATCTTGAGCCGGTGCATCGATTCATCGATGGACAGATGCTGCCGATTCTGGGCGATGATCCTCGCAGCCGCGATGGCCGCAAGGTCTTCAGTGCGGCCCCTTTGAGCGTGAACGGGCGGCAAGTCGGCTTCATCTATGTGGTGCTGCTTGGCGAGGCCCATGATCTTCTTGCAGCCAGAGGCTCGGCAGATGCGGTGTTGAAGACGGCACTGCTGTCGATTGGCATGGTCGGGCTGCTCTGTCTCGCTGCGGGCCTTGTCGCCTTCACCTTGATCACGCGTCCCTTGCGACGTCTGACCGAGTCGGTTCGGCAGTTTGACATGCATGGCGCTCCTCCCGAGATGCCGGAACGCTCCCCGGATGTGGCCGATCACAGCCGTGACGAGATTGCAGTACTGGACGCTGCCTATCGGCAAATGGTGCTGCGCATCAGCGAGCAATGGGAAGCTCTCACGCGGCAGGATCAGGAGCGCAGGGAATTGATCGCGAATATTTCCCACGATCTGCGCACACCGCTGTCATCCTTGCATGGGTATTTGGAGACCATGCTGCTCAAGGATGCAAGCCTGGAGCCTGCAGAGCGCAGGCGCTACCTTGGCATTGCGCTCGATCAGAGTCGAAGGGTGGGGGCCCTGTCCCAAAGCCTGTTCGAGCTGGCCAGACTGGAATACGGCTTTGTGCAACCGGAGCTCGAATCATTCTTCCTGGCTGATCTGGTGCAGGACGTTTTCCAGAAGTTCGAGCTTGCGGCAGAGTCGCGCCATATCGCCTTGCAGGCGGACCTTGCTCCTCAACTTCCGGCAGTTCGTGCGGATCTGGGAATGATAGAGCGCGTCCTGAGCAATTTGCTGGATAACGCCTTGCGCTATACCCCTGAAGGCGGGGTGATCAGGATCGCCATAAGAGCAGTGGGCCAAGAGCTGGAGGTGACGATCAGCGACTCCGGCCCGGGCATCCCGCCAGAGTTGCGCGAAGGCCTGTTCAGGCGTCCATTTACCGTAGGTGGTGCCCGCCGTGACGGTGGCCTGGGCTTGAGAATCGTGCACCAGATGCTGGAGCTGCACGGAGTCTCCATTCATCTTGTCGAGAGTGGCGGACAGGGCACCACGTTCCGGTTTTCATTGCCACGGACTCCGGCTTAGTGTCGACAAAGTTCGCCGTCACCTTCCCTCTTTTGGCCGTGTAAGCAGTGAAGGGCGAGTCAGGGCTTCTCCATCGTCTTGAGTCTGGCATCACTGCCTGACAGCGTCTTGGGCCGCAGAGTAGTAGGTAGGCAGTCTTATGTCTTATATCTAAGTGAAAACCCCAGTTGCGCACTCCAATGAAAAACCACGACCTGCTGGCAGGCAAGTTGCTTGCCCGGTACAGATACTTGTCAGCGCAACTATTATCAAATTGTTAAGGCGGTATGGGCCGGCTTGAAAAAGGCTCTGACTCTGCGTACGAGTGCCCGCTTTGCGGGCATTTTCTTTGGGTGTGTGCTTTTTCCTGCCTGACCCCAAACCCACCGCTGATTCAAAAAACCTGAACACTCGGTCATCGCGCAACTGGCTGTGCATGGCCGAGGTTCACACGATGTAGGAATCGCACAATGTCCAACTTTTCCCCACCAAGCCGCAGATCCTTTTTGTTCGCCTCCGGTGCTGGCGTCGCACTGGCTGGAACGGCCGTGGCAATGCGTGCCAACTCCAAAGAGCCTGCGTTCAAACTGGATGCATACAAGCCCGAGTACTTCAATGCGGACGAGTGGGCTTTTGTTCTGGCAGCAACAGCTCGCCTGATCCCGTCCGAAGGGGATGGACCTGGAGCGATCGAAGCTCATGTGCCGGTGTTCATCGATCGCCAGCTCAAGGGCTACTACGGCAATGCCGAGATCTGGTACATGGAAGGCCCGCACGACCCGGCCGCCACGCCCGATCGCGGCTGGCAATCGCCTCTGAACCCTGCGCAGCTCTATCGCAAGGCCATTCCCGCCTTCAATGCGGCTTGCACGGAGCGCTTTGGCAAGGAGTTCAAAAGCCTTGCCGCAGAGCAGCAGGACGAAGCTCTGACCGCGTTGCAAAAGGGCGAAATCAAGCTAGACCCTGAACTGAGCTTTTTCTTTACCACCTTGCTGGCCAATACCAAGGAAGGCTATTTCGCCGACCCCTTGCATGGCGGCAACCACGGCATGCAGTCCTGGAAATACATCGGCTTCCCTGGCGCCCGCGCCAGCTATGCCGAATGGGTCGATCAGCACAACGTGAAGTACCCGCTGGGGCCGATATCCATCAAGGGCGAAAGGGCTTGAGTCATGGCACGCATTGAAAAGAAAAAAGACGTGGTCATCGTTGGCCTGGGCTGGACAGGCGCCATCGCCGGCATGGAATTGGCCGCTGAGGGCCTGGAAATTGTGGCGCTGGAGCGCGGCGGCGACCAGAACACGGTGCCCGAATTCAAGTACCCCAATCAGATCGACGAGCTGACCTATGGCGTGCGCCTGAAGAATATGCAGCATCCCCGTCAGGCGACCGTGACGGTACGCCGCGACGACAGCGAAATCGCTTTGCCTTACCGTTCGATGGGCTCCTTCCTGCCAGCGAATGGCGTGGGCGGTGCCGGCACGCACTGGAATGGCTTGCTGTGGCGCCCTCAGCCCGAGGAAATCAAGCTGCGCAGCTATGTGAGGGAAAAATGGGGCGAGTCCATCATTCCGGAAGGCATGAACCTGATGGATTACCCCGTCAGTTACGACGAGCTGGAGCCTTTCTTCACCCGGTTTGACGAAGTGGCCGGCGTCTCGGGCAAGGCCGGCAATATCAAGGGCCAGATCCAGGCCGGCGGCAATCCGTTTGAAGGCTGGCGCTCGAAAGAGTACCCCATGCCTGCTCTGCCATCGACCTACGACGCGAGCAAGTTCGAAGCCTGTGCCAGGAGCATGGGCCTGCATCCCTTCCCGGCGCCTGCCGGCATTGCGTCCACGTCCTACGTGAACCCTTACGGCATGCAGATGGCTCCCTGCAACTTCTGCGGCTTCTGCGAGCGTTTTGGTTGCTACCAGTATTCCAAGTCCTCGCCCCAGACGGCGGTGCTGGATGCGCTCAAGCGCAAGAAGAATTTCTCCTATCGCACGCACTGCGAAGTGCTGCGTGTGGAGAGCGCGGAAGACGGCAAGACCGCAACCGGCGTGACCTACTTCGACTCCAACACGAACGAGGAAGTGTTCCAGCCCGCCGACCTGGTGATTCTGTCGTCCTATCAGCTCAACAACGTGCACCTGCTGCTGGTCTCCGGCATCGGCAAGCCTTACGACCCCAAGACCAACACCGGGGTGACAGGCAAGAACTACGCCTACCAGATGAATGGTGGCGTGACCCTGTTCTTCAAGGAGGAGAACTTCAATCCCTTCATCGGTCACGGCTCCAACGGCATGTGTATCGACGACTACGGTATCAACCAGAACGACTTCGGCAAGCTGGGCTTCATTGGCGGCGCCTACTGGCGCGTGGGCACCATGAATGGTCAACCCATCCGTTCCATGCCGCTGCCCAAGGGCACGCCGGGCTGGGGCGCGGGCTGGAAGAAGGGCATTGGCGAGTGGTATGGCCATTCCATGTCGATCGGCACGCACGGCTCGCACATGTCCTACCGCAACAACCATCTTGATCTGGACCCCACCTACAAGGATCCACATGGTCGTCCCTTGATGCGCATGACCTTCAACTGGCAGGACAACGACATCCGGATGACCCAGTACCAGAAGATCAAGGCCGAGGAGGTGGGCAACGCCTTGAAACCGGATCTGCTGCAGTCGGGTTTCAAGAATATCGGTGCCAAGTTCGACGTGCGTCCCTACCAGACCACGCACAACACCGGCGGTCACATCATGTCCGACAAGCCAACGGACGGCGTGGTCAATCGCTACTGCCAGGCCTGGGACAAGCACAACGTGTTCGTCTTCGGTGCTGGCAACTTCGTGCAGAACACCCAGTACAACCCCACCGGCATGGTCGGCGGCCTGGCGTACTGGACGCTGCATGCGATTCGCACCATGTATCTGAAAAACCCACGTCCGCTGGTCTGAGGAGAGCAAGACATGAAGAAAATCCTCAGCATTCTGATTGCGCTGATCGTTCTGGGCGCTGTTGCGGCGCTGGCGCTGATCTACGTCCCTTTCAAGCCCACACCCGCGAATGAAGCGCTGGCCGCCGACTGGAAAGCCGAAGCGGGCCGCGGCGAATATGTCATGCGCGCCAGTGATTGCATGGCCTGTCACACTGCCAAGGGGGGCGAGCCCATGGCCGGCGGTCGCGGCATTGACAGTCCCATGGGCACCATCTGGTCCTCCAACATCACGCCGGACAAGGAAACCGGCATCGGCAACTGGACTCTGGAGCAGTTCCGTGCCGCGATGGTGGACGGTATCGGTGGTCATGGCCAGCAGCTGTATCCGGCCATGCCCTACGAGAACTATCGCTTCATGAAGGAAAGCGATATTCGCGCGCTGTTCGACTACCTCCAGACCGAGGTGAAGCCCGTCAGGAACGAGGTACAGGCCACCAGCCTGAGCTTCCCGTTCAATATGCGCTTCGGCATCCGTGCCTGGAACTGGCTTGCGCTGTCGGGTGACGCAGACTTCAAGCCCATGGCTGGTGACGATCAGCAGATTCGTGGTCAGTACCTGGTCGAAGGCGCCGGTCACTGCGCAGCCTGCCACAGCCCCCGCACTGCCTTCATGGCGCAGAACGGCACACGCCTGTCCGACTCCGGCTTTCTTACCGGCGGTATGGTGGATGACTGGTCTGCTCCAGCGCTGCGCGGCAAGGACGCGCGTGCCCAGAAATGGAGCACCGAGCAGCTGGCCGCCTATCTGGCAACCGGCCGCAACGCCCATGCGGTGGCCAACGGAGAAATGGCGCTGGTGGTCGAACACTCCATGCAGTACATGACCGACGCGGACCTGAACGCCATGGCCAAGTTCCTCAAGACCATGGACGGCCAAGCCGCAGATGCAGCCCCTGAAAAAGTGGCCACGCCAGGCCCTCGCAGCACTGCGGTTGCCAGGGCTGACGAAGCTGGTGAAGCCACGGCCAAGCTGCTGAAGTCCGCAGCGCCCGACATGCCTTTGGGTGCTCGTCTGTATCTCGACAACTGCGCAGCCTGCCACTTTGTCAGCGGCAAGGGCGCTCCCGAGATCTTCCCCGAGCTGCAAGGCAATGCCATGGTGCTGGGCAAGGATGTCAGCCCGCTGGTGTCGGTGATTCTCAAGGGCGCCTCATCGCCCGCTACGGAGCGCCGTCCCATGCATCTGGTGATGCAGGGCTATGCCGACCGCCTGACCGACGGCGAAGTGGCCGCACTGGCCACCTTCCTGCGCAAGGGCTGGGGCAACCAGGCTTCGGATGTGAGCGAAAGTCTGGTTAGCAAGGTGCGCAAGCATGTGCAAGCCGATGCTGCTCCGCAGCGAGCCCTGTAGACAGCATGAGCGTCCGCCAGGTGCCTTGTGCGCCGGGCCGGCTCCCGAAAACCCGGCCCGATGGAAATCCGGCCGGGTTTTTTCATGCCGCTGTCGTTTGCCGGAGTGACTGAGCAGTCCAAATATCAACAGGCCGCATCACTGTGCTTAAGTGATGCGGCCTGTTGCATATGCGTATTGCGGATCAACCAACCGGATGCTGACGGTAAACGGCGCGGTATGTTGAATGGTTTTGCTGCGTCGGTAAACGTGCTTCCATGGACTCAAGTGTGCATGTTGCAGTGCAGAAAATGTTGCTTCAAATTCTGTAAATACAGTGTTGCTACAGAAAATTTTTCTGTTTTTGAATTTTTGGCAGTAAATTCCAAGATATGGATACTCTGGATAAAAAGATTCTTGCTGCATTGCAGGCTAACGCGCGCGCCAGTCTGCAGGAGATTGGCGCGGCCGTGGGTCTGAGTGCATCACCATGCTGGGCACGCATCAAGAAGATGGAGGAGGCCGGCGTGATCGAGGGCTATACCGTGCGTCTGAACCCGCAGGCGCTGGGACTGGCCGATTCGGTTCTGGTCATGGTCACGCTGGACAGCCACTCGGACAACACCCTGGAAAAGTTCGGTGAGGTGCTGGCCACCATTCCCGAGGTAGTGGAGGCGCATCTGGTTTCGGGCGAGTACGACTATCTGCTGCGTATCGTTGTCAAGGACACGCGCGATTACGAGCGCCTGCTGCGCGAGAAGCTCTACAAGATCAAGGGCATACGCCATAGCCAGTCCAGCTTTGTGCTGCGCACGCTGAAGAAGGCCGACCTGCCCCTGGGAGTGTGAAGCAGCATCGCTAAGCGGTGCCAGGTGTGGCTGAAGTCATTCAGGTTTCAACTTTCATCGAGACCTGGATGCAGACCGGATCGCCGGCCGCGTTGGCCCATCTGGGGGGGCTGCGCGGCGGATGTGATGGAGGAACGGATGAAGCTGATTCGGTGCTAGGGCGCCGCGTCAACTGTCTCAACGCATGGCGCGGCGCAGGCCGGCGCTGCTCCAGTCCACGGCAATGCTCAGCAAAAGCATGGCCATGATCACGGTGCTGGCCTGGGCATAGTGGAACAACGAAAGCTCGAAGTACAGCAACTGGCCCAGACCGCCGGCACCCACAAAGCCCAGAATAGCGGCCATGCGGATATTCATTTCCCAGCGGTACAGCGTGTATGCCAGCAACTGCGGCGCTGCGCCAGGGAGGGTGCCATAGCAAAATGCCAGCAGGCGATTGCTGCCGCTGAGCTTGAGCGCATTCGCGGGAGCGGCCGGAGCATTCTGCAAGGCCTCGGCAAACAGGCGGCCCAGCACGCCGGTGGTATGCAGGGCCAGGGCCAGCGCACCGGCAAACGGGCCCAGGCCCACGGCCAGCGCGGTAATCGTGGCCCAGACCAGTTCGGGCACGGAGCGCAGCACGTTGAGCACCACATTCCATGGCGCACGCCAGCGCGGCAGGGCCAGCAGCAGGCCCGCGATCGCGGCCAGCAAGGTGCCGACTATGGAGATGGCCAGGGTCTCCCAGATGCCTTGCAGCACCTTGAGCAGCCAGGGCTGGCTCAGGTCGGGCGGGAAAAAGCCACGCACGAAGTCGCCCATGCTGGCGGCGGCATCCGCCGTGAACAGCGCCGAGAAATCAATATCCAGAAGCCGCAGACTGGCCCATAGCGCCGCCCAGGCCGCCAGCACAAATGTGCCGGTTCGCCAGCCGAAGGGCAGGGCGCGCGCGGCAGGCGCGGCGTCGAGCGCGCGACGCAGCCACCAGGAAAGCAGATCGGCCGCAGCCACCAGCAGCATGAAGGCCAGCAGAATGCTGGCGGCTTCGCCGCCGTTGAGCATCTTCATGGCCTGATCCATGAGCTGGCCCAGGCCTCCCGCCCCGACAAAGCCCATGACCACCGAGGCGCGGACCGCGCATTCCCAGCGGTAGACGGTGTAGGAGGTCAGCTCCTTGGCCGCCTGCGGAAGCAGGCCGTAGAGCAAGGCCTGAATACGGCCGGTGCCGCTGGCACGCAGGGCACGGGCCGGGGCGGGATCGGTGGATTCGAGAATTTCTGCATAGACCTTGGCCAGCATGCCGCCATAGGTCAGGCCCAGGGCCAGCACGCCGGCTGCAGGACCCAGGCCGAAGACACGCACGAACACCAGAGCCCAGACCAGCTCGGGAATGCCGCGCAGGATGGTGAGCACGCTGCGGGCGATGGGGTTGAGCGTGACTCTCTCGCGTGCCGCGCCCGTGGACAGGTAGGCCATGGGTACGGCAATCACAAAGGCGAGCGCCATGCCGGCGGTGGCGATGGCCAGGGTCTCCAGCGTGGCCTGAGCCAGATAGGCCAGGAACTCCCCACTGGTTTCGGGCGGCAGAAACTGCGCGAGAAAGCCGCCTATGACCTTGAGATTGTCGGCATCGAAAAGCGGCTTGAGCGAAAAGCCCGAGGTCTGCAGCATGGGCCAGAGCACGACCAGTGCCAGGATCAGCCCACTCAGGCGGCCGCGAGCAGAGGGGTCGCGGCGTGATGGCCGGGCTTGCTCGACCATGTCTACCGGCATGCGTTCACCTGGATGGGAGTGGGCGTGGCGCTGGCGGGATCGCGCTGAGCCAGGCGGTTGTGCAGCATGGGCAGGTCGGCCGCTCTGCCATCGGCATGGGCATAGAGGGCTTGCAACTGCGCATCGCTGACCTGGGCGGCCGGCAGGTCAAAGGCCAGGCGGCCATCGCGCACGCCCACGATGCGGTCAAAGTTGGCCAGCGCCAGATCGACGGCATGCAGGCTGGCCACCAGCGTGGCCTTGCGCGCGGCGGCTTCCCGCACCAGCAACTGCACCGTGGCCTGCGAGAGTGCCGGGTCCAGGGCCGAGACCGGCTCGTCGGCCAGAATCAGCTCGGCCTGCTGGTAGAGCACGCGGGCAATGCCCACACGCTGCAGCTGGCCGCCGGAGAGCTGGTCGCAGCGTGCAAACAGCTTGTCCTCAAGCTGCACGCGAGCCAGGGCTTCGCGCGCGCCCGCAATGTCCTGCGGATAGGCCAGCGATGCCAGGGCCTTCCACAGCGGCCAATGGCCGAGCTTGCCGGCCAGCACGGCCGTGACCACGCGCTGGCGCAGCGGAATGGGCGCGGCCTGGTGCACGGTGCCGATGCGGCTGCGCAAAGCCTTGAGTTCGCGGGCGGCGGATTGCGCAGACGCGGTCCGGCCCAGCACCTGCATGCGACCTGCCGTGGGCAGGTAGGCTGTGCCTATGGTGCTGAGCAGCGAAGTCTTGCCGGCACCCGAGGGGCCGATGAGCGCAATGCTCTCGCCCTGGATGGCGGACAAGGAGATATGGGACAGGGCGGTAAAGCCGTTGCTGTGGGTCAGGCCCACATCGTCCAGCATGAAGCTCATGAGACGAATACTCTGAAAATAATAGCTGCCAACGCTTGATAGATAAGCGTTGGCAGTCAAAAAAGCTGAATTTCTTACTTCAGCAGACCGGCGGACTTGGCGGCAGCTTCGATGCCGTCGTAGTTCTTGGAGTCGGTGGCGATGAACTTGGAGGCGCGCTGCAGGTCCATGATGGCCTTGTGCTCTGGCTTGCTGGGGTCCAGTGCCAGGAAGGCCGCGGTCAGCTTCTTGACGATGGCCGGATCCAGGTCGCCGCGCACCGTCCAGTTGTAGTCAAAGTAGGTGGGTGTCGTGGCGAACACACGCACCTTGCTGATGTCCACCTTCTTGGATTCGACCAGCTTGTCCCACACCGAAGTGTTGAGCACGCCGGCCTCGGCCTTGCCTGCGGCCACAAAGGCCACGGTGGCGTCATGCGCGCCCGAGTAGGCCACGGTCTTGAAGTCTTTTTCGGGATTCAGGCCGTCCTGCTGCAGGAAGAAGCGCGGCATCAGGCTGCCCGAGGTGGACGAAGGTGCACCGAAGGCAAAGGTCTTTCCCTTGAGGTCGGCCAGCGTCTTGATGGCGGGGTCGGCCGTGATGAACTTGCTGGTGAAGACCGCATCCTCGGCCCGTTGCACGATGGGGATGGCCGTGCCGTTGGTGCGAATCTTGGCCTGCACATAGGTGAAACCGCCCAGCCAGGCCAGGTCCAGCTTTTTGGTGGCCAGGGACTCGACCACGGCTGCGTAGTCGGATACGGGGGTGAACACCACCTTCATGCCGGTGGCTTGCGAGAGGTATTCGCCCAGGGGCTTGAACTTGCGCTGCAGCTCGGTCGGTGCCTCGTCGGGAATGGCCGAGACGCGCAGCACGGCGGGGGTGTCTGCATGCGCTGCGGACAGCAGGGAGGAGGAGGCGAGAGCTGCCACGGCCAAGCCGCGCAGCGCCTGGCGGCGAGCGAAAGAGTGCGTCATTAAGTGCTCCGTTCAAAAAGCCACCGCCGTCCGGATACACGGCGGTTTAGTAGGTCGCAAGCGTCTGGCTTGCGGCGAATGGGAACCCATAGGCGGTACACCGACCGCTGGCGCTTATTGTTACGTAATTGAGAAACCCTCGGCGCAGTCTTTGCTTGATTTGAATAGCAAAAAGCCCCGTGGGGACGGGGCCTGGCATGAAAGCGATTGCTTGTCTGCAGGTTTCAATATTGCAGATTGAGCTGGTAGATGGCCGTGGTGCCGCTGACCTCGTTGCCCACCATCAGCAAGGGTTTGCCGTTGGGTGACTTGGCGGCAGAAATGAAGTGCAGGCCTTCGGGGCCCAGATCGCCCACATCGCTGAGTGCGGTGCCTGCCGGCGCGGACTTGCCGTCAAAGCTGGCGGTCCAGTTCTCGCGAGTGTTCAGATAGTCGATCTGCTTGGGTGCCTTGGGGTCGGTGATGTCGAACACCAGAATGCCGCCCATGCGTTCCAGGCCCACAAAGACAAAGGTCTTGGTGCCGATCTGGCCCACGGTCAGGCCTTCGGGCTCGGGACCCTTGGCGCTGCTGCGCGCATCGAGCCTGGCCGTTTCGTCATGACCGGTGTTGAAGTAGGTGGCGCAGGCAATGTCACGTTTGGCGCCCAGCTTGCATTCGGGGCTGGCGATGAATTTTTCAATGGCCGCGCCAGAGTCCCAGACCTGCTTGCCCCTGGCATCCCAGATGGAGATGGAGCGGCCACCATAGGCGTATAGCCTGTCATAGGTCAGATAGCCCTTGCCGTCCTTGACGGGGTTGCCGCTGCTGTCGGTCTGGTAGCCCATGGTCCAGGTGACCTTGAGGCGGCCCAGTTTGTCATCGTCGCGGCAGGTCTTGGGGTCTGTGCCGAACGCACCGCACCAGGCAAAGTTGCTGGCATTCAGATAGGCGCCGCTGGCCAGCTGAGCCAGATGGGCAGGCAGATCGTCGCCCGCACGGCGCAAAAAGCCGTCCTTGTGCACCAGGTGCTTGATGCGCCACTCTTCCACAAAGCCCTTGCTCATATCGCCCGCCGTGGCCGGAGTGCCAGCCGTCTTGTCGGCGGCCGTACCGAAGTAGCTCTTGTTGCCCTCGCCCCAGGCGCGTGCATCGCCTTCGTTGGCGGTGACCAGATAGGTCGCACCGTCGGCGGCCTTGTAGGCGGCGATGGAGTCGGGCTGGTACATGCCATACACATTGGCGGCCTGGGTGATGTTGATGACCGGGCTCTTGCCGTCGCTGTCGGCGAAGTCCAGCTCGTTGCCGGCCGCGCCATGATCCTTGAAGCCCAGAGCCACCACATCGGTCACGGTGGCGCTGGCGATGTCCACGATGGCCAGCGCATTGTTTTCCTGCAGCGTCACCCAGGCCGTCTTGCCGTCCGGGGCCACGGCAATGTATTCGGGCTCCAGGTCATTGGCCACGGCGGCCGTTCCCAGGCCGTCTGCGGTCGGGCCGAAGATGCGCACGCCCTTGGCCAGCAACTGCGCCTTCTGGCTGTTGAAGGCCTTGAAGTCGGCAGTGCGCGCCACGGGCTTGGCGGGCGTGCTCACATCGATCACGCTGATCGAGCCTTCGGGGTCGATCTGGTAGTCATCGCTGGGCTCGCCCTCGTTGGCGACCAGAATGGTCTTGCCGTCGGGGGTGAAGGTCAGCATATCGGGCAGGGCGCCCACGGGCACTTCGGCGATCACGCCGAGCTTGTCGGCGTCATAGATGACGACCATGCCCTTGTCCGTCTTGACCGATGCCTGCACGGCTGCAGCCACCAGGCCGCCATGCACGGCCACGCTGTTGATGGAGGCCCCCGCACCCAGCGAGAGCTTTGTGGCATCCAGGCTGGCCAGCATGCGCGGTGCGGCGGGGTTGCTCATGTCCAGCACGTCGAGCGCACCCTTTTGGGCGTTGACCACAAAGCCGCGCTTGGTGACGGGATCGAAAGCCGTAATTTCGGCGGCGCTCTGCAGAAAAATGCCCGACTGATAGCTGCCGATTTTCTCCAGCCTGAGCGAGGTGGGCGTCTTCTCGGGCTCGGGTGCCGGCGCCGGGACTTCAGGAACCGGAGCAGGCGCTGGTGTGGTGGTGTTAGTGTTGTTGTCACCGCCACCACAGGCGGCCAGGGCAGCGGCTGCGATCAGGGAAATCAGAAGAGGTTGGCGCAAGGTCTGTGCAGATGTCATTGAGAGTTTGGCAGGTGCAGGAAGAAAATACGATTTGTAACCAGCCTGTGTTTCATCTCTGTGAAACCGTTTTGTGTTCTTTGCGCAACAAGTTTCGGTCAAGCGCTTGGCAGTTGGGCTTGCAAGCAAATACACTCGCCAGCCTTGCTCCACTTGCGCTATTAGCTCTCATTTTTGAGGTGCACCATGTCCCGCCGTATTCGTTTGAGCTAAACGACTTCGTCACACGCTGATCCTTCTCGCGTGTGCGCTGCGGTGTGGAACTCCCGTTCTGTGAAGGGCGGCAATCTTCCTGCTTGGCGTCTCTGGCCTGAATTGCATTCAGGCTCCAAGCTCCTCCCACTCTCTGAACTCCAGGCCGGCCCTTTGCTTGGCGGCTTGGGTTCTGTCTTTTTCCGATGGCAGCGGAGAGCGGCGCTGTCCATGTCCTTGATTTGTCTGCCGCGCCTTTTTTGCGCGTGGCTTATTCCCTTTTAGGAAAGCACAACATGACTTCACCACATCTATTCAATCTGGAGATCCTCAAATATCCGCGCACGCCGCATCTGCGTGGCTCGCGGCTGCAGGTCGGCGATCAGGCCGATGCCGTGCCTTATGAAGCGCTGGCCGGCCGCCATATCGTGGTCGAGGAAAAGCTGGACGGTGCCAATGCGGCGCTGAGCTTTGGTGCCGACGGCAGCTTGCTGCTGCAGTCGCGCGGCCACTATCTGCAAGCCGATCAGATGGGCGGGCGCGAGCGTCAGTTCAACGCCTACAAGCAATGGGCCCGAGCCCATGAAAGCGCGCTGATGGCCCTGCTGGACGATCGCTATGTGATGTATGGCGAATGGCTGTATGCCAAGCACTCTCTGTACTACGACGCCTTGCCGCACTGGTTTTGCGAGTTCGATATCTGGGATCGCTCGGCGCAGCAGTTTCTGGACACGCCGCAGCGCCACGCGCTGCTGGACGGTGTGCCCGTGGTGTCCGTGCCCGTGCTCTACGCGGGCATCGCACCGAGGCGCATGCAGGATTTGCTGGCATTGCTGACACCGTCTCTGGGGCGTAGTGCGCGCTGGCAGGCTGTGTTCGAGGATCAGGTGCAAAGACAGAAGCTGGATCTGCCGCTGGCCTGGCGCCAGACCGACAGATCCGAGCTGGCCGAAGGTCTGTACATCAAGGTCGAGGAAAACGGCCAGACCGTGGAGCGCTACAAGTTCGTGCGCTCCGACTTCGTGCAGGTGATCCTGGAGTCGGGCTCGCACCACAGCGAGCGGCCCATTGTCGCCAACGGTCTGCGCACAGGCGTCGATATCTTTGCCAACAAGATTCAGAAAAGCTGGTGAGGCTTGTCCAACAAGCGTTGATAGCTATCAAAACCGTGGTTTTCATGAAGAGGCTGCGGTGAAAGGAGAATTTATGTGGAGCTGGAAACAGATCGCGGCCCTGGTGCCGCATTCCGCTCGCCATGCGGTGGACTGGGCAGCCTGCCTGGAGGCTTTTCCGCAACTGGAGCTGGCCAAGACCACGCCGCAAGACCCGATCTACCATGCAGAAGGCGATGTCTGGACGCATACGCAGATGGTGGTGACCGAGCTGCTGCAGGACAGCGACTATGCAGGGCTCACCAACGAGGAGCGCGAAACCGTCTTTCTGGCCGCGCTGCTGCACGATGTCGCCAAGTGCTCGACCACGCAGATAGCCGACGACGGCCGCATCTCGCAGCCTGGCCATTCGCGTCGGGGTGCACTCGATGCGCGGCTCGTGCTCTGGGAGGCTGGCGCGCCCGTGGCCCGGCGCGAGGCGGTCTGCCGCCTGATTGCCGTGCATCAGGTGCCGTTCTTCGCCTTTGCCGATTCGCGCCGAGGCGTCTCGCCCGAGTTCATGGTCAGAGAGCTGTCCTGGCAGGTCGATCTGCATTTGCTGGTGCTGCTGGCCCGTGCCGATATTCGCGGCCGCATCTGCCCCGATGTGGGCAATGTGCTGGTGAATATCGAGCTGTTCAGGGAGCTTGCGCTGGAAGAGGGCTGTTTGCGCAAGCCGCGCAGCTTTGCTTCGGCCGAGACGGCAGTGCGCTATTTCCGCGGTGCCGAGTTGCACCCGGACTACGCCTTGCACGAAGAGCCGGGCTCGCGCGTCATCGTCATGTGCGGTCTGCCTGCATCGGGCAAGAACCACTGGGTCGCCCAGCATCATGCGGGCCTGCCCGTGGTGTCGTTTGACGATGCGCGCACCGAACTGGGTCTGCGCCACGGCGAGAACGAGGGCGCTGCGGCCCATCATGCGGTGGACAAGGCCAAGAGCCTGCTGCGCGCCAAGGCCGCTTTTGTCTGGAATGCCACGCATCTGTCCAGGCAGATGCGCGGCAAGACGCTGGACCTGTGCCTGGCCTATGGCGCGCAGGTGGAGCTGGTGCATCTGGAGGCAAGCAGGTCCACCTTGCTGGCGCGCAACAGCAAGCGCGACACCACGCTCGGCAATGCCGCATTGCTGGGCATGTTGCACCGATGGGAGGTACCCTTGCCGACCGAGGCGCATGGGCTGCAACTGCTGGTCAACGAGTAGTCCGCGCAAAAACGAAAAGGAAAAAGGGCCTGGAAGTTTCCAGGCCCTTTTTTTGGGGATCGCAATGCCGTGCTCAAGGCTGCTGCATGGCTTGCGGGTAGCCTTGGGGGTTGAAGCGTGTCACCAGCAGACAGACCAGCGCGGCGACGCCGGCCTGATAAAGCCAGCCCGTCATCCAGCTGTCGCTGATCTGGTGCAGCTGTGCCATGACCAGAGGGGCCAGTGCGGCGAGGATGAAGCCGCCGCCCTGCATCAGCGAGTTGAGGGCACCGGCCTGTGTGGGCGATGGCAGATGGTCCAGCGCCACCAGCATGAAGAGCGAAAAGCAGCCGCCCAGACCCAGACCCAGCACGATGGCATTGAGTGTGGGCATGGCATCGGGCCAGAGCCCGAGGCCAGCAAAGCCGATGATCTGCAGCAGCAAGGCCAGCATGAGCCAGCAGCGACGGTCCAGGCTGCGGCGCGCGAGAGCGGGCATGGCCAGCGCCGATGCGGCCTGCGCAATCGACAAGATGGCCAGCAGCGAGCCGCTTTGCGTGGCCGTCCAGCCATGGGTTTGATAGAACGGAGCGAGCCAGGCAACGGTGGAACCATAACCGCCGTTCATCAGGCCAAAGCTGATCAGCAGCAGCCAGGTGCGGCCACGGCGCAGCAGCCAGCCGGTGTCGCTATCGGCTTGTACCAGCGGCACGGAGGGGGCAGGGGTAACGGGCTCGCGCATCAGCGTCAGCGCATGCCAGGCCAGCGGCAATGCCAGCAGCACTGGGATGGCCCAGATGGCCAGCGAAGCCTGCCAGCTCAGACCCAGTTGCATGGCCACGGGCGAGAGCTGGGCGCTGAGTGCGCCGCCGCCCATGAGTGCGGCCGAGTACAGGCCCATCATGGGTGCCACGTTGTGGGGAGACTGGCGCTTGATCAGCCCCGGCAGAATGCTTTGTGCCAGCGCCACGCCCGCGCCGCAGAGGCCGGCCGTGACGATCAGCAGACTGCCGGTGGCGGCGCCAGCAGGCGTCAGGCGCAGGGCGCAGCCCAGCGCAATCAGCAGCAGCGAGGCGCAGATGGCGGCGCGCGCGCCCCAGCGTCGCAATGCCGTGGGAGCGAGCCAGCCACCAATGCCCATCAGCGCCATGGGCAGCAGCGTGAGCCAGGAAAAGCTGCGCAAATCCATGCCCGTGGCCTGCTGTATGGTCGGTGCCAAGGGACCCGGAGCCGTCAGAAAGGGACGCAGATTGATGGTGACCAGTATCACCACGGCCAGCCACAGCAATGGCGGCACGCGATGTGTTCGGGAAGATGTCGATGTCATGAAGCTCGGGGGCTGGCTGCGCTGCGGCGCGCCGGTGTGCGCGCCGCTCGTCCTGGGCAGCCCGGTTTGTTGTTATGGTTTTGACGGCAACGAGGATCAGGCGGCGGGCCAGGCCTCGTCCCCATAGAGCTGGGCTGCGTGGATGCCGGTGTCGATGCGGGTGATGGGCAGCGGCTGCGGCGTCAGCGACAGGCGCAGGCGCTGGTAGCTGCTCTCGCTGGACAGGCCATAAGGCGCGGCGTCTTGGTTGTCGAAGGCGAAGAATACCTGCTCGGCACCATTCATGACCAGGGCTGCCAGGCACATGGGGCAGGGGTGGCCGCTGGCATAGATGGACAGGCCTGCCAGGCTGGGGTTGGCGCGTTTTTGCGTGCCCGCGCGTATGGCCTGCATTTCGGCATGGGTGCTGGGGTCGTGGCTGGCAATGATTTCGTTGACGCCGGTGGCAATGATTTCATTTCCCTGGGCGAGCACGGCGCCGAACGGGCGGCCGCCCTTGAGGCGGTTGGCATGGGCCAGGTCCACGGCCAGGCGCATCAGTTGTTGTGGGGTGGCGGAAGTTGGGCTCATGACTAAGAAGGATATGGCGGCGAGCGACGGATGCTTGATGTATCGGCGTCGAGGTACTGTGTTTGAAAGGGGCGGGGCGGCGCCCGGCGCCGTGCAGCGTACACCTGCACGGCCATGCCGCTACCCGCCCTCAGAGCAAAGCTTATTTGCTCTGAGGACGTTGGCGGCCGATTAGTTCCGCCCAGGCCGAGCAGGCGAGCTCGACCTGCTGGCGTGCCGCCGGGCTGGCAGCCAGCATTCGCGCAAAGCCGTGAACCATGGCCGGCGCGCGCAAAAGCTGCAGCGGTGCGCCCAGGGCCTGGGCTGCATGGGCAAAGGCTTCGGCCTCGTCGCGCAGAATATCGTGGCTGGCCGTCATCAGCAGCGTGGGCGGCAAAGCAGCGATGGCTGCGCTGCAGCAGCCCGGCGTCAGCCATTGCGAGGCCTGGCCCTCGGGCCTGCCCAGTTCCTGCCAGTAGCGCTGCATGGCGGCTGGCGTGAGCCCGAAGCCCGTGGCAAAGCAGCGCATGCTGTCATTGTCCTGATCGGGCTCAAGCGGCGGGTAGAGCAGCAGCAGGCCTGCAATGCGGGCCGCATCGGTGGGTTGCTGAATCTGGCGTACGGCCGCTGCCAGCGCCAGATGGGCGCCAGCGCTATCGCCTCCGAGCAGGACCTGCTCTGCCGCGAAAGGCAGCAGTTCGCGCATATCGCTCAGCCACTGCAGCACGGCCATCACATCGTCCAGCGGCGCGGGAAAGCGGCTCTCCGGCGTGCGGCGGTAATGTACGGACAGCACCACATGGCCGGTGAACTGGGCCAGATGCTCGCACAGGTCGTCATGGGTGTTGAGATCGCCCACCATCCAGCCGCCGCCATGCAGCCAGACCAGCGTCCGGCCGCTGCCCGCATCTTGCTTGCGATAGCTGCGCACGCAGATCTCGCGGCCCTCGGCCGCCACGAAATGCTCGGCCTTGAAAATGCCTGGCAGGGCCGAGCGAATCAGCCCGGCCTGCAGCTCGCTGAGCAGACGCCGGCGTTGCACATAGTCGAGCTGCGGGGTCGGCGTCTCCGCATCGAGCCGGGCAAAGCGCTGCAGCGTGCGTGCCAGAGCCGGGTCCACGGGCTGCGGAGACAGGCTGCGGCCCTGATCTGTGCCCTCGCTCATGGCTGCTGGTCCGCCGCCAGTGCAGGAGCGCGATAGACCATGACCTTGAGGCTGCGCTCTTCGTCCACATCGGCAAATACGGCCGGGTTGGCCAGGCGCTCGACGAACTGCAGCTCGGGTGCGATTTCCGCCATCTGCTCGCGCAGAAAGTCGGTGCCGAGTTCGGGGGCGTTCAGGCACAGCAGAACCTGGCCGCCAGGCACCAGCAGATCGGGCAGGCGACGCATCAGGCGCGCATAGTCCTTGGTGGCGATGAAGCTGCCTTTTTGGTAGCTGGGCGGGTCCACGACGATCAGGTCGTACGGTCCGCTGCGGTTGATCTTGCCCCAGCTGCTGAAAATATCGTGGGCGGCGAAGCTGGCGCCGGCCTTGACGCCATTGAGCTGATGGTTGTGCTGACCCGTGGCCAGAGCGCCCTTGCTCATGTCCATATTGAGAACCTGGCCCGCGCCAGCCAGCTTGGCCACGACCGAGAACGCGCAGGTATAGGCAAACAGATTGAGCACCTTCATGCGCGCGGGCCGCTCATGGGCCAGCACCTGCCGGCGCACCCAGTCGCGGCCGGCGGCCATGTCGAGGAACAGGCCGTGGTTCTGCCCGCGTGCGATATGGATCAGATAGCGGGCGCCGTTCTCTGTGACCACATGCGGCTCGGGCAGCTCGCCGGCCATGACGCGGGTTTCGACCTTGCCGCCGCTTTCGCGGGTCTGGAAGGCCCAGGTCAGAGGCAGTCCGGCCGGGGCGATCTGCTGCCAGCGCTGCTCCAGCGCCTGACCGATCTGGCTCAGCTGGGCTTCCTCCATGGGGGCAAAGCTGGTCAGCACGATGACGGGCGCAAAAGCATCCAGCGAGATCTGCTCGCAGCCCGGATACCGCCCGCCGCGGCCATGAAAGATGCGCTGGGCATCAGTGGGGAAGGGCATCTGGGCAATGGCGGCTAGCAGGGCTTGCATGGAAAGAGAACAGTCACACGGTCAAACAAGCCGCCAGTGTAGGCATTGCAGCGAGCTCCGGTGGCCAGGGCGGCACATGTCCCTTGCAATGGTTGGCGGCCCGGGCCGGCGCTGACGGCCTCGGGACTCGCGCCGCCCGCGCCCGTTCACTCAGTGGTAGATGCGCCGCACATCGAAAAAACAGCTTTCGGTGCCGCCAATGCCTTGCAGGCCGGCTTCGGCAGCGGCGCGGGCGGCTTTCATCCAGCGCTGGAAGGTGAGCTTGGCGTCGTCGGTGATTTCTTCGGGAGGGGTGTCTTCCAGGCCTTGCACCAGCGACAGGGCTTCGCCGACCTGTTCCTCTCCGCCGAGCTGGCGGGCCAGCACACGCGCATAGCGTGCCTCGGCCTGCTGGCGTTTGTCCTCGGGCAGCTCGGGGTAGTCGCAAAGAGAGACGGTGAAATGGGCTTCTTGCATGTCCGTATATCCACAGTGTTTTGACTGTTTAAATATACAGTAATTAACTGTTTTTGCATCCAGTCTTTCTGGAAATTTTTGCAAAAACAAATGGACTGCGTTTTGTAGACTGTGGCAATGAATCCTGCTGCTTCATTGCCCTTGCCAGGGCATGCCCTGTTTGTCACGCGCATCGGTGCCTGTGGTCTGGCCTGGAATGCCGCTGCCATCTGCGCCGTGCAACTGCCCGAGGCCAGCTGGGGCGAGACCCGGGAGCGCATGCTGCTGGGTCTGTCCAAACGCCATGCGCTGCAGCCGCAGCGCGGGCCTGCGGCATATGGTGCCGTGACCTCCATCTCCGCTGTTCCGGGCTTTGCCGTGCAGGCCATGGCCGGGGTGCAGTGTCTGCTGGCCGGAGTGAATGCGCAGATCGAGCCGTGCTGGGCGCAGCCCAGCGCAGAGGCCGTGGCTGCCGGCGTGCTGGGAGATATGCGGCAGGACAGAGTGCAAGGCCCGGTTGGTGTTCTGCCTGACCTGCAGGAGATTGCACTCGACGAGTTCGCCGTGCCTGCATTTCACAGCCAGGTCTATGCCTTCACGCGCGCCCTGGCGCCAGGGCGGACCAGCACTTATGGCGAAGTTGCCGCAGCGCTGGGTGAGGCCGGTGCAGCGCGCGCCGTGGGCCAAGCGTTGGGAGCCAATCCGTTTGCGCCGATTGTTCCCTGCCATCGCGTGCTGGCCGCAGGGCGGGCACCGGGAGGCTTCTCGGGCGGTCAAGGCGCTTTGACCAAGCTGCGCATGCTGGAGATCGAAGGCGGGGCCTGGGGCGGCACGCAGTCGCTGTTTGCCGATTGAAGGCGCCGGATGCGCTTTGCCTGGCTGCTGCCGGCAGACCCTGCAAGCCGCGTCAGGGGGGGCTCTGCCACCTGCGGGACAGCGCCGACACGCAGGTGACAACACCGGGCCTGAGGCGCCCGCACAATTCATGCAGCTTTTGACGGGCAGGCCTTGCAAGGCACTGCGCACCCGGTTTGAACCTTGAAAACAAACAGGAGACATGAGAATGACACGTACGGTGCAGCAACTTTTCGACCTCTCGGGCAAGACGGCCCTGGTGACCGGCGGCTCGCGTGGCCTGGGTCTGCAGATGGCGCATGCGCTGGGCGAGGCCGGCGCGAAGATTCTGCTGAGCTCGCGCAAGGCCAAGGATCTGGAAGAGGCCGCAGCCGAACTCAAGGCCGTGGGCATAGAGGCCGACTGGATTGCTGCCGACTGCTCGGACGAGGCCGATATCACGCGCCTGGCCAAGGAGGCCGTGCAGCGTCTCGGCCATGTGGACATTCTGATCAACAATGCCGGAGCCAGCTGGGGCGCGCCGGCCGAGGACCACCCGACAGCGGCCTGGGACAAGGTGATGAACCTGAATGTGCGCGGCTATTTTCTGCTGAGCCAGCAGATCGCCCGCCTGTCCATGCTGGAGCGCAAGAGCGGCCGCATCATCAATCTGGCCTCGATCGCCGGCCTGGGCGGTAATCCCACGGGCATGAAGACCATTGCCTACAACACCTCCAAGGGCGCAGTCATCAATTTCACGCGCGCGCTGGCCGGCGAGTGGGGCGAGCACGGCATCACCGTCAACGCCATCTGCCCAGGCTTTTTCAAGACCAAGATGGCCGCCGTGCTGATCGAGACATTGGGCGAGGACGAAATGCGCTCCCATGCGCCGCTGCGCCGTCTGGGCGACGATGAGGATCTCAAGGGCCTGACGCTGCTCTATGCCAGCGATGCCGGCAAGCACATCACCGGCCAGTGGATGGCCGTGGATGGCGGCGTGAGCGCTCTGGTCGGTGGTTGATAGTGGCGGATGAAGGGTGAGTCATGTTTTTTGTGCGGCGCAGCATTCTGAGGCTGTCCGCCGCGCTTACATTCACGGTTCAGCTGCTGCGGTCTGCGGCGCATCACTCTTCTGAAAGGTTTCGCGGTGTTGTCATTTGGTCCTGAAATTCCCTTTGTGCATGAGCTGGGCTTCACCCTCCACAAGATGGAGAACGGGGAGTCCGAGCTGCACTTCACACCGCGTCCCGAACATCTGAATTCCTTTGGCATCACCCATGGCGGAGCTTCGATGACGCTGATGGATGTGACCATGGCCGTGGCTGCGCGCAGCGTGGATTTCGATCTGGGCGTGGTCACCATCGAGATGAAAACATCGTTCATGCAGGCGGCCAATGGCCCGCTGGTGGGCAAGGGCGTGCTGCTGCATCGCACCGGCACCATGGCTTTTACCGAAGGCCGTATCTATGACGCGCAGGGTCGACTCTGCGTACATGCCACGGGCACCTTCAAGTACATGAAGCGCAGGCCTGCGGCCGAAGGCGGATTGCAAGCCCTGCCCACGGATTGAGTACGGATCGGTTGCTCTGTTTTTATGAGCGGCTACCGCTTTACCTATCGTTGTTTTGTGTGTTATCAGCTCCAAGTGCGAGGTATATCAAGCGCTTGAAGCTATGAAATCTGAAGTTCAAACAGGAGACGAAACATGACGGTCAATCAGCAAATCCTTCTGGACAACCGCCCCCAGGGCGAGGCGGTGGAGAGCAATTTCAAGCTGGTGCAGTCGCCGCTGCCCACGGTGGGCGAGGGCCAGGTGCTGGTGCGCCACCACTATCTGAGCCTGGACCCCTATATGCGCGGCCGCATGAACGACTCCAAGAGCTATGCCCAGCCCCAGCCGCTGGGTGAGGTCATGCAGGGCGGCACGGTAGGCGAGATCGTCGAGAGCCGCCACCCCAAGTTCAAGGCTGGCGATAAGGTGGTCGGCATGGGCGGCTGGCAGGAATATTCGCTGCTCGACCCCAGCGTGCCCGGTGCGCTGCGCAAGGTCGACACCACCCATGTGCCGCTGTCCTACTATCTGGGCGCCGTGGGCATGCCGGGCGTGACGGCCTGGTATGGCCTGGTCAAGATCATCAACCCCAAGGCCGGTGAAACCATGGTTGTCAGCGCTGCCACCGGTGCCGTGGGCAGCGCCTTTGTGGCGCTGGCCAAGGCACGTGGCTGTCGCGTGGTGGGCATTGCGGGCGGCGCCGAGAAATGCCGCTACGCCGTGCATGAGCTGGGCTTTGATGCCTGCATCGATTACCGCGAGCACCCCGATGTCAAGACCATGGCCAAGGCCTTGAAGGATGCCTGCCCCAACGGCATCGACGGCTATTTCGAGAACGTGGGCGGCTATATCTTCGACGCCGTGCTGCTGCGCACCAATGCCTTTGCGCGTGTGGCCCTGTGCGGAATGATTGCCGGCTATGACGGCCAGCCTCTGCCGCTGGCCAATCCGGCGCTGCTGCTGGTCAACCGCATCAAGCTCGAAGGCTTTATCGTCAGCGAGCACATGGAAGTCTGGGGCGAGGCCCTGACCGAGCTGGGCGGCCTGGTGGCAGCCGGCAAGCTCAAGCCGCGCGAGACGATTTCCCAAGGTCTGGCCTCGGCGCCCGGCGCGTTCCTGGGCCTGCTCAAGGGCAAGAACTTCGGCAAGCAGCTGGTGAAGCTGATTTAACCCACTGCGGCTGAAAAAATCACCCCCTGAGGCGCTTTGCCTGGGCGGCCCCGCGCCTTCCCCCTCTCTCGCTTCGCGGGAGGGGGACGATGCCTTCGCCGGAGCGGCCCCGCAGCGAGGCGGCTCTTGCTTGGCATCTCTAATCTGGAGTGCGCCAGTTGCAGGCGCTATTCCCATATAAAAAATATCCGGAGACAAGAATGATCACGAATTTCGCGGGAAAGACGGCGGTTCTGACAGGTGCGGGCTCGGGCTTCGGGCTGGAGTGCGCGCGCATCGGAGCCGCCAGAGGCATGAATCTGGTGCTGGTCGATGTGCAGCAGGAGGCGCTGGACAAGGCCGAGGCCGAGCTCAAGGCTGCCGGGGCCAAGGTGCTGGCGCGCAGGGTCGATGTGTCGGATGCGGCGCAGATGGAAAGACTGGCCGCCGAAGTCAAGGAGACCTTTGGTGCGCCGCACTTTGTCTTCAACAACGCGGGCGTCGGCGCGGGCGGCCTGGTCTGGGAAAACACCGTTGCCGACTGGCAATGGGTGCTGGGCGTCAATGTCTGGGGCGTAATCCATGGCGTGCGCCTGTTCACGCCCATGATGCTGGAGGCCGCCAAGGCCGATCCCGCCTATGAAGGCCATATCGTCAATACCGCCAGCATGGCGGGTCTGCTGGCGCCGCCGAACATGGGCATCTACAACGTCAGCAAGCACGCGGTGGTGTCGCTGACCGAGACGCTGTACCAGGACCTGGCCCTGGTCTCGGACCAGGTCAGTGCCAGTCTGCTCTGCCCCTTCTTCGTGCCCACGGGCATAGGCCATAGCGAGCGCAACCGACCCCAGGGCCTGGAGGCGCAGCCTTTGACGGCCAGCCAGAAGATCGGCCAGGCCATGACCGACAAGGCCGTGGGCTCGGGCAAGGTCACGGCGACCGAGGTGGCGCAGAAGGTGTTCGATGCCATGGCCTCGGGTCAGTTCTATATCTACAGCCATCCGCAGGCCCTGGGTTCGGTGCAGGTGCGCCTGGAAGATGTGGTTCGGGGCCGCAACCCGACGGATCCGTTCGCGCACAAGCCCGAACTGGGCGAGAGCCTCAAGGCCGCACTGCGCGCTGGCTGAGCCGGCGGGAGTTGAAAAAGCCTTGCCAAAGCGGCAAGGCTTTTTTCATGGTGTGGCCGAAGTTTGGGGGCCGAGCTCGGCCTCGGTGGCAGGGCGCACCAGGCGCAGCAGCAAGGCATTGCCTTTGCCCATATCGGGCACGGCCTGCAGTGTCTCGGTGTTGACCGCCCAGGCCTGCTGGGCCGAGAGGCCGGAGAGGCTGCTGGATTTGTCCACCTGGGCGTAGTTGTAGGTGTTCAGGCGCTGGGCATTTACGGCGGCCGTGCCCGTCCAGTGCCAGTCGCGTGGCGCATTGGGAAAGAGTTCCGGGTTCAGGCCCTGGGGTTTGCTGCTGCGGTCCAGCAGGCGCTTGAGTTCATTGACGCGTGGCAGGCGCCAGCGCAGGTTTTCGGCCTTGCTGCGTTCTGCGGCATGGGTTACGGCCTGCTTGTAGCTGAAGACCTCGGCCTGACCGCCGCAGGCCTTGCCATTCCAGCTCATGCCCTCGGCGCAGCGTGACCAGGCCAGCCTGGCGCGCGTGTCTATCACCATGCTGGCATCGGGCGAGAGCTGAAAGGCCGGGGCAGCAGGCGCGGGCTGTGCGCCGGCCGACTGAGACGCCAGACATAGCGCAGCGAGTGTGGTCAGGAGTGAAAAGGGCAGACGTGGGAAGGAGCTTGCAGCAATCACGGCGAGAGCAGGGAATGGTGGTTGAGCCCATTGTGCTTGTTGTCCATGCGGTCATGGCCTGGATGACCGGGTCTAAAGCCTTGTAATTGAGGGCTTAGGCACAGGCGCTGCCCGGCGGACTGGCGTGAGCCTGCAAGGTCATGCAGGAAACCGGCAGCTGTTCAGCACATAAATCAAGTTACCACGACAATCACACCCCTATGCAAGCTTCTGTCTCCCTGCGTCTGGTTCTGATCCTGGGCCTGTTGTCGGCCATCGGGCCTTTCGCCATCGATATGTATCTGCCGGCCTTGCCCCAGATCGGCGCCAGCCTGGATGCCCAGGTCGGGGCCGTGCAGGCCAGTCTGACCGCGTTCTTTCTCTCCATTGGTGTGGGCCAGCTGCTCTATGGGCCGGTCTCCGACATGCTGGGCCGCAAGCCGCCGCTGTACTTTGGTCTGACGGTCTTTGCCGCAGCCAGCGTGGGATGTGCGCTGGCTCCGAATATCGAGACACTGGTGGCGTTTCGCTTTGTGCAGGGCCTGGGCGCTGCGGCCTGCATGGCCGTGCCGCGTGCCGTGGTGCGTGATCTACATACCGGCCATGCTGCCGCGCGCATGATGTCGCTGCTGATGCTGGTGTTCAGCGTCTCGCCGATTCTGGCGCCTCTGGCCGGCAGCGGCGTGATTGCCCTGGCTGGCTGGCGTGCCGTGTTCTGGGTGGTGGCGGGCGCAGCCGTGCTGGGCCTGGTTGCCACGTGGCGTGGCGTGGAAGAGACCCGCACGGCCGAGGCGCGACTGGACAGCAGCCTTGGCGGTGCGCTCAAGGCCTATCTGGTCCTGTTGCGTGACTGGCACTACCTGGGCCTGGTGTTCATCGGCGGCTGCGCCATGGCGGGCTTTTTCGTCTATCTGGCGGGCTCGCCCTTTGTGCTCATCAACTACTACGGTCTCTCGTCCACCCAGTACAGCATGGCGTTCGCGCTGAACTCCATCGCCTTTATCGGCGCGGCGCAACTGACGGGGCGGCTGGGCCAGCGCTTTGGTCTGGTCAATGTGGTCAAGGCTGCGGCTTCTGCTTCGGGCCTGACCATGGCCGCATTGCTGCTCTATTACCTGCTGGGCGGTGAGAAGCTGGCGGTGCTGATCGTGCTGTACTTCATTGCCAGCGCCTTCATGGGCCTGGTGATTCCCACGACCTCGGTGCTGGCCCTGGAAGAGCATGGCGAGATTGCGGGCACGGCCTCTGCCTTGCTGGGAACGCTGCAGATGCTGAGCGGCGCGGCCGCCATGCAGATCGTGGGGCATTTTTCCAACGGCAAGCCTCTGCCCATGGTGGTGGGCATGGCGACAGGGGCACTGGTGGGTGTGGCGCTGACCTGGATCACGCTGGGCCGTGTGCACCGAGTCGCCCATGACTGAGAGCACTGCTCAAGCTTCCCCTGCCTACGATGGCCTGCCTGACGGTGCGCGTGGCCGCGCCATGCTGGTCATCATTCTGGGACTGACGCTGTCGGTGCTGGACAGCAGCATCGTCAATCTGGCCTTGCCCGCCATTGCGCGCGAGCTGCAGGCCAGCTCGGCCCTGACTCTCTGGGTGGTCAACGCCTATCAGCTCGCCGGCCTGGTGCTGCTGCTGCCGCTGGCAGCCCTGGGCGAGCGCCTGGGTTATCGGCGCATCTATCTGCTGGGCATGACGGTGTTTGTCATTGCCTCGGTGGCGGCCACGCTGGCCAGCTCGCTGAGCACGCTGATTGCAGCGCGCGTGTTTCAAGGCATGGGTGCGGCGGGCATCATGAGCGTGAATGCAGCGCTGGTGCGCTTGACCTATCCGCGCGCCATGCTGGGACGCGGCATGGCCATCAACTCGCTGGTGGTGGCGACCTCGTCCATGGCCGGGCCTTCGGTGGCCGCTGCCATCCTGTCGGTTGCCAGCTGGCCCTGGCTGTTTGTCATCAATGTGCCGCTGGGCTTGATGACCTTGTGGATGGGGCGCAAGGCGCTGCCGGCCAACCCCGTGGTGCGCAAGGATGGCGAGCCGATAGCGGCGCTTGACGTTTTGCTCAATATTCTGATGTTCACCCTGCTTTTTTTGGGCGGTGAGCAACTGGGCGTGCGCATGGGGCAGGATCAGGGCGCTGCGGGCAGCCCGCTGATGCCTTCGGGCTGGTGGCTGCTGGGTGCCGGGCTGGTGGTCGGCTACGTCTATCTGCGCCGTCAGTGGCACAAGGCGGCTCCCTTGTTTCCGGTCGATCTGATGCGCATTCCCGTGTTCCGGCTGTCGATGTGCGGCTCGGTCTCGGCCTTCTGCGCGCAGATGCTGTCCTATCTGGCCCTGCCGTTCCTGCTGCTGGAGGCGCGCGGTCTGTCACCCATGGAGGCAGGCATGCTGATCACGGCCTGGCCGCTGGCCACCGTGCTGACGGCGCCGGTGGCCGGGCGTCTGATCGGCAAGTATCCCGACGGGCTGCTGGGCGGCATCGGCATGGCCATGTTTGCCTGCGGGCTGTGGCTGCTGGCGGCCATGCCGGTCGATGTGGCGCACTGGGACATGGTCTGGCGCATGCTGCTGGCGGGCAGCGGCTTCGCGCTCTACCAGTCGCCCAACAATCACACCATCGTCACCTCGGCTCCCATGTCGCGCAGCGGCGCGGCGGGCGGCATGCTGAGTTCTGCCCGCATGACCGGGCAGACGCTCGGTGCCGTGGTGCTGGCCACCATCTTTGCCATCTCGGGCGGGCATGGTGGCAATGCTGAACTGCTGGCGCTGGCTGTGGCCGGCTGTTTTGCGGCGCTGGCCGGAGTTTTCAGCATCTTGCGCGTACGCCCGGGCAAGCAGCAGCATTGATTTGGCAGCAAAAGCGGCTTCTGTCCTGATATTGAGAGCGTAGCCAGTTGCCGATTCCGGGGTTTTGCGGGTTCTGGCTCTAGTCCGTTGTGACGAGGAGCCTTGCTGCCAAGGTTTTCTACAGTGGTGTCTCAAGCCAGAGACCGCTGCGACGCCGCATGCCCGCATGACAGGAGAATGGCAAGCGGGTGATTGCCGGCATGTCATTGCGCCTTTGGCTGCTTTACATTTTATTAATATTGTCGGCGCACAATGTTGACAAGTTCTTTAGTTCAGACCGCTCCACGTATGAAGATTGACCAGCCCGCTTCGCTGAGCCCGCGCCGAGAGGCGCATTTTTCTTGCCTTCCCAGTGCAAGCCAGCAAGGTCATCGCCAGCAGCGCTGGACACTGGCTGTGGGAGCCATGCTGATTGCCGCTGCGCTGGCGGGCTGCTCCAAGCCCGAGGCGGAGCAAAAAGGCCCGCCCAAGTCCGAGCCCAAGGTCGGCGTGGTTACCTTGCAGTCGCAAAGCCAGCAGCTGGATGCCAGCCTGCCGGGGCGCACCCGTGCCTTCATGACGGCCGAAGTGCGTCCCCAGGTCTCGGGCATCATTCAGCAGCGCTTGTTCACCGAAGGCGCTCTGGTCAAACAGGGCCAGCAGCTCTATCAGATCGACGCCGCATCGTTGAAGGCTGCCGAGGCCAGCGCTGCGGCTGCCGTGGCCAAGGCCGAAGCCAGCCAGCGCACGCTGGCTGCAACGGCACGGCGCAATGCCGAGCTGGTCAAGATCGACGCGATCAGCAAACAGGCGTTTGACGAAAGCCAGGCGGCGGCGGCCCAGTCCGCATCGGATGTGGCCGTGGCCAAGGCGAATCTGGAAACCGCACGCATCAATCTCAAGTACAGCCGGATCGAAGCCCCTATCGGCGGTCGCATCGCGCTGTCTGCCGTCACGCCCGGTGCGCTGGTCACGGCCAATCAGGCCACGGCGCTCACCACCATCGTGCGGCTGGACCCCATGTATGTGGACTTCACCCAGTCCAGCACCGATCTGATGCAGCTCAAGCGCGATCTGGATTCCGGCCGCTACCAGAAGGTGGAAGGCAACAAGATTCCCGTGCGCATCCAGCTCGACGACGGCAGCGACTACCCGCATCAGGGCAAGCTGGCCTTTGCAGGCGTGATCGTCAACGACACGACCGGCACACTGACTTTGCGCGCCGAGGTGCCCAATCCCGACGGCATGCTCATGCCCGGCATGTATGTGAAGGCCTTGCTGCCAACGGCTCTGGCACCCGATGCATTGCTGGTGCCGCAGCAGTCGGTGACCCGCGATCTGACCGGGCGTGCCAACGTCATGGTCGTCAAGGACGGCGATGTGGTCGAAAAGCGCGATGTGGAACTGGACCGCGCCGTGGGCGCTTTCTGGTTGCTCAAGACGGGCCTGAAAGCAGGCGAGCGTGTGATGGTGGATGGCTTTCAGCGTATCAAGCCCGGCGACAAGGTTCAGACCGTGGAGGTGGATCTGAAGGCCAAGGCCGAGCGCAAGAGCCAGCGGGGCGAGCCGCCCGTGCAGGCCGCTGCCGATGCACCTGCCAAGAAGTAAGCAAGGCAGGCGACACACATGGCTCAGTTCTTCATCAACCGGCCCATCTTTGCGTGGGTCATCGCCATCATCATCATGCTGGCCGGGGCTTTGTCGATCAAGCTGCTGCCGCTGGAGCAGTACCCCGAGATCGCTCCTCCCCGCGTGACCATCGGCGCCCAGTACACGGGCGCTTCGGCCGAGACGGTCGAAAACTCGGTGACGCAGATCATCGAGCAGCAGATCAAGGGCATCGACAACATGCTCTATATGAGCTCGACCAGCAATGCCTCCGGTCAGGCTCGCATCACGCTGACCTTTGCTCCGGGCACCAATGTCGACGTGGCCCAGGTGCAGGTGCAAAACAAGATCCAGGGCGCGGTCAACCGCCTGCCGGACTCCGTGAAGACGCGTGGCGTATTCATCAACAAGGGCGGCCAGGATTTTCTGGTCACCTACAGCTTCTATTCGCCCGATGAAGATGTGACCGCAGTGGACATCGGCGATTACATCAACAGCAATCTGGTGGACATCATCGGTCGCATCGAAGGCGTCGGCGACATCAACGTCTTCGGCACGCCGTATGCGATGCGCATCTGGATGGACCCCGCCAAGATGGAGAAGTACGGGCTGATTCCCTCCGATCTGAGCAGCGCGCTCAACGCGCAGAATGCCCAGGTCTCGGCAGGTCAGCTGGGGGCCTTGCCTGCGGTGCAGAACCAGCAGCTGAACGCGACCATCACGGCGCGCACCAAGCTCAAGACCGTGGAGCAGTTCGAGGGCATCGTGCTCAAATCCTCGAATGACGGCTCTGTCGTCACCATCAAGGACGTGGCCCGGGTGGAACTGGGGGCCGACAATCTGTCCATCCAGGCCAAGCTCAATGGCATGCCGGGCGCAGGCATGGGCATCATCCTGGCCGATGGTGCCAACGCCATGGCGGTGTCGGATGCCGTGGCGGCCAAGCTGGCCGAGCTCAAGCCCTTCTTTCCCAATCAGATCGACTATTTCGTGAGCTCGGACTCCACGCCCTTCGTGCGGGCCTCGATCAGCGAAGTGGTGCATGCGCTGGGCGAGGCCATGGTGCTGGTGGTGATCGTGATGTTCGTGTTCCTGCAGAACTTCCGCGCCACGCTGATTCCCGCCATTGCCGTGCCGGTGGTGCTGCTGGGCACCTTCGGCGTGCTGTCCGTCGCGGGCTTCTCCATCAATACCCTGACCATGTTTGCCATGGTGCTGGCCATCGGCCTGCTGGTGGACGATGCCATCGTGGTGGTCGAAAACGTGGAGCGGGTGATGCACGAGACGGGCAAGTCTCCCAAGGAGGCGACGCGCCAGTCCATGAAGGAAATCACGCCTGCGCTGGTCGGCATCGGGGTCACGCTGTCGGCGGTGTTTGTGCCCATGGCCTTCTTTGGCGGCTCCACGGGTGTGATCTATCGCCAGTTCTCCATCACCATCGTGGCGGCCATGGCGCTGTCCGTGTTTGTGGCCCTGACGCTGACACCGGCGCTGTGCGCGACGCTTCTCAAGGCACCGGATCGCAGCCATGGCGACGGTCATGAGCGTCCCATACGCTCCGGGGTGCTGGGCATCAACGACCGGTTCTTCCGCTGGTTCAACCGCAATTTCGATGCCGCCGCCAATCGCTACCAAAGCACCGTGGCCTTCAGCCTGGGCCGGGCCAAGCGCATGATGCTGATCTTCCTGGCCGTGCTGGCCGCGGTCTGGCTACTGATGGCCAAGCTGCCCACTTCCTTTCTGCCCGATGAGGACCAGGGGTTTGTCTACGTCAACGTGAACCTGCCTTCCGGTGCTTCAAATGCCCGTCTTCAGGAAGTGCTGGACGAGGTGCGCGAGTACCTGGCCAAGCAGCCGGATGTGATCAGCTTCAACCAGGTGTCCGGTCTCAACGGCGACCAGAGTTCGGCGCGCGGCTTCATCCGTCTGAAACCCTGGAACATGCGTCCGCTGCCTTCTCAATCGGCCGCGGCCATTGCGAACAAGGCGACCAGGGAGCTGGCCAGCATCCGTGATGCGCGCGTGCAAGTGGTGCTGCCGCCTGCAGTGCGTGGCCTGGGTTCGAGTTCGGGCTACAACTTCATGATCAAGGACATCAATGGTGTGGGCCATGAAGCACTGCTCGCCGCGCGTGATCAGGTGCTTGGTGAAATGCGCGCCAACAATCTGCTGACTGCCGTGCGCACCACCAATCTGGAAGACGCCAGCGAGCTGCGCGTGGATGTGGATGACCGCAAGGCCGCCGCGCTGGGGCTGGCGTACAGCGACATCAACAGCGTGCTCTCCAGCGCCATGGGTGGCACCTATGTGAACGACTTCTTGAACAATGGTCGCGTCAAGCGTGTCTACATCATGGGCGATGCCCAGTACCGCATGCTGCCCACCGATATCGCCAAATGGACGGTGCGCAACAACAAGGGCGAGATGGTTCCTTTCGGAGCTTTCTCCAAAAGCTACTGGGCCTACGGCTCGCCCCAGCTGCTGCGCTACAACGGCAGCCCGGCCTATGAGTTCGAAGGCCGTGCCGCAGCGGGCATCAGCTCGGGCACAGCCATGGAGACGGTGGAAGATATCTTGAAGAAGCTGCCCAACGGCATTGCCTACGAATGGACGGGCGCTTCTTTGCAGGAGCGCCAGTCCGGTGCGCAGGCGCCCATGCTGTATGCCATCTCGATTCTGTTCGTCTTCCTGTGCCTGGCCGCACTCTATGAAAGCTGGACGGTGCCGCTGTCGGTGATGCTGGCCGTGCCGCTGGGTGTGGTGGGCGCGCTGCTGGCGACCTATACCCGTGGCCTGACCAACGATGTGTATTTCCAGGTCGGCCTGCTCACCACCGTGGGTCTCGCGGCAAAGAACGCGATCCTGATCGTGGAGTTTGCCGTGCAGTTGCAGGAGCAGGGCAAGAAGCTGTTCGATGCGACGGTGGAAGCCGTGCGTCTGCGTCTGCGTCCCATCCTGATGACTTCTCTGGCCTTTGGTTTCGGCGTGATCCCGCTGGCCATCGGCACCGGCGCTGGCGCTGGTGGTCGCAATGCCATCGGCACGGCCGTGCTGGGCGGCATGGTGGCATCGACGGTGCTGGGTATCTTCCTCGTGCCGGTGTTCTTCCTGCTGGTTCGCAGCTGGTTCAAGAGCCGCTCGCGCAGCGATGAGGCGGCTGACGTCAACAAGGAAAGCGCAGCATGAGGCGCCCGAGCATGAAATTTTCGACCATGGCGGCGGCCGCAGTGACGGCCTTGCTGGCGGGCTGCAATCTGGCCCCTGCCTATAAAACGCCTGATCTGCCCGTGCCAGAGACCGTGTCCGGCAACGCCGCGCCGGCCCAGGCCAGCGAGGCGGCGCTGCAACAGGCCCAGGCGCTGCAATGGTTGCAGTCGCCGCAGCTGCGCGAGGTGGTGGCGCTGGCGCTGAGCAACAATCGCGATCTACGTGTCGCGCTGGAGAACATCGAGAAGGCCCGGGCCCAGTACGGCATCACCAGAGCCGATCTGCTGCCGGGCATCACGGCCCAGGCACAGAGCAATCGCACGCGCACCGCAGGGGATCTGACGACGGCAGGGCGCTCCAGCGTCACCGAGCAATACACGGCCCAGCTGGGTTTCGCCAGCTACGAGCTGGACCTGTGGGGGCGCATCCGCAATCTGAGCGAAGCCTCGCTGCAGCAGTTTCTGCAAAGCCAGGATAACCGGCGCAATGTGCAGATCGGCCTGGTGGCCGATGTCGCCAATGCCTGGCTGACGCTGGCGGCCGATCAGGCGCGCCTGCAGTTGGCCAGGGACACGTTGGACAGCCGCATCAAGGCTTTCGAGCTGACACGGCGCATGCATGAGCTGGGCTCGACCTCCGGCCTGGTGCTGGCCCAGAACCAGACCACGGTCGATACGGCGCGCGGCGATGTGGCCAGCTACACCTCCCAGGCCGACAGGGACCGCAATGCCCTGCAACTGCTGGTGGGGGGCGCGGTGCCCGTGCAACTGCTGCCCACTGCGCAGACCCTGGCGGGCGCGGCAGACACGGCGGCTCTCAAGGCCGTTCCCGTACCCCTGCCATCATCGGTACTGCTCAAACGTCCCGATGTGCAGGCCGCCGAGCGCAATCTGAAGGCCATGAACGCGAATATCGGCGCAGCCAGAGCGGGGCTGTTTCCCAGCATCACGCTCACTGGCAGTGTCGGTACCGGCAGCAACGAGCTGGACCGTTTGTTCGGCAACAACAACAGCACCTGGAGTTTCATCCCTCTGGTCAAGCTGCCGATTTTTGATGGCGGCCGCAACCGCGCCAATGTACAGGTGGCCGAAAGCAATCAGCGCATTGCACTGAGTCAGTACGAGAAGTCCGTGCAGACAGCCTTCAAGGAGGTGGCGGATGTGCTGGCCGACCGAGCCCAGTGGGGTGAGCGGCTGGCGGCCCAGACCAGCATGGTGGCCAATACGCAGAAAGCCTTCGATTTGTCGAACGCTCGCTTCAAGGCCGGCGTGGATAACTATCTGACGGTGCTGGATGCGCAGCGCAGCCTCTATACCGCGCAGCAGACCTTGATAGGCCTGCGCCTGTCGGAGCAGCTCAACCGCGTGACCTTGTGGAAGGCACTGGGTGGAGAAGAAGAGGCCGCACAGCAGGGTTGATGGACGAACTCGCCCGATGAACAAAGCCGCAGTCTTTCGAACTGCGGCTTTGTTTTTGATAGCTTCTCACGCTTTACCAGTAAGCGATTGAGCCAGATTTCATTGAATTTTCAACGCGCCAACACTCAAGGCATCTTGAACAGCAGAGCCACCTGAAGCCGGAACAGGGTTCCGGCATTCATGGGCACTTCGGGATGGATGACGGTGTTGTTCATCATGGCCAGCCACAGCGGCGCAAGCAGCAATTCGGGGTGCTGCACCAGCTCCGGCGCCTTGAGTTCGCCGCGTTTGGCGGCCAGCTGCGCGAGCCGGGTGAAGTGCTCGAGCAAGGCATCGTGCACGTAACGACGATACATCTGCGCCAGCAGTGGAAATTCCAGGCCTTCGGCGACGACCAGCCTGGCCGTTGCGGAGCGGCCGCTGCTGTCTATGACTTCCGCCGCGGCTCCCACTGTGCGCAGCAGATACTCGCCCACGGATTCATGCTCGTGCATGGGGCTGGACTGCAAGGCCACGGCGGCCGAGGCGATATGTGTCTGGATCACGGCCTCGAACAGGGCTTCCTTGCTGTCGAAATAGCGAAACAGCGTGACCTTGGACAGTCCTGCGCGCTGTGCAACCGACGCCGTGGTGCCACGCGCATAGCCGTGTTCCAGAAATTCTGCAAACGCAGCCGCCACGATGGAGCGGCGTGTGGCCTGGGTCTTTTGCGGACTGGGGCCGCGTGGCGTGCGCTTGGGGCGTTCGGTGTCTGGTTCAATCATGGACGCAAGAGCTGGTGAAGTCGCAGACTATGCCTGCTTGGGAGCGCGCTTCAGGGCAAAGCATGCGCGAGCAATGATGGCACATTTATACAACTCGATTCGAAGGCTCCATTCTTGCCTTTGTATGGAGCCTGTCCTGCCCGGAATGATGCGGGCAAACCCTTGTTTTTCTAAAAAATGCCCAAGGCCAGTCCCGTGGCCAGCGATTGCCCCAATTCTTCGCAGCGCTGCAAATCGGCGGCCGGTATCTGTTTGGGGGCGAGTATGGCCTCCGGCGTCTGGGCATGGGTGCAGATGATGAGCGGTTCTGCCACGGCCTTCAGGCGCCAGCCGGTGGCAATGCGTTCCATCTGCCTTGCTGCGTTATGACCGTCGCTGCCGGCGCAGACCAAACTGGCATAGGGGCGGCCCTGTATCCGGTCGAGCACGCCGTAATAGCTTCGATCGAAGAAATCCTTCATCAGACCGCTGATGGCGGCCAGATTCTCCGGCGTGGCAAACAGATAGCCCTGAGCTTGCAGCAGGTCTTGCGGGCCGGCCTGGGAGGCGTGCAGCACGCGGACCTCGACGGATTCCTCCTGCCGGGCGCCGGTGCTGGCCGCTTCAACCATCTGGAGCGTGCCGCCGGTCAGTGAGTGGTAGACGATCAGCAGGGTCGTGCGTTGTGACATGGTTGCTTTATTGCCGGTGGACAAACCGCAGGCGCTTGCAGGCGGGAATAACCGGGTACAGCGCTGTGGTTCTGCTTAATTGTTGCTAAAAAGATACGGGCTGTCGTGGTTTGTGATGCGGCCTGAATGGGACTAAGCTCCGACAAATATTGACATTTGTCAATTTTGCGACCTGAGGTTGCTCTTGATTTTGCAGCGCTTTGTAATGGATATACAAGCTTATGCCTATGATTTGATCTAAATCTAGACGCAATCATGCCAAGGCTTTCAGGGTAATCACTTGGTGTGAATGTTCTTTGGATGTAGGTTTGCTCCTACAAACTATGTCGCTCCTCATGTTGGCTCATGGTGCTGCAGCCTTTGCTGCAAGGTGCCACTGTCGACTGGAGCCGCCTCGCAACTCAGGAATCTTGTGTCTTTTGCATGTCGCAATTCGCAACGCAGCCAGTGATGAAAGTGCGTAAACCTTGGTTGGCGCTGCTGGCATTGGGTTTTGGAATTTCCTGTGGCAGTTTGGGGGGCTGGATGCTCCATCAACGCCAGGAGTCGCGCATGCAACAGCGCTTGCAGCTCAGTGCCGATATGGCGACGCGAGCTCTGGAGCAACGCCTGGGCAGCTATGACCGTCTGCTCGTCAAGCTCGCCGAGCAAATGGCCAGCAATGCGGATGCGGGCCAGCAGGTGTTTGCCCAGCATGCCCATGCTCTGCTCAGTCAGGATAGTCTGGTGGGGCTGCAGGCCCTGAGTCTGACCCGTGCGCTGACTGCGGAGCAGCACACCGATCTTGCGCGTGATTCACAGGCCTTCGAGGTTTCCTACGTCTGGCCGCTGATAGGCAACGAGGCACTGGCGGGAAGCAACGCGCGTCAGCCGGCGGCGGCATTTCATTCCTTGATGCAGGCGTGGAACTCTCGCCAGATGTCGATGTCGGTTCCATTTCGCTTTCTGCAACTGCCCGATAGTCCCAAGGGCGTGGTGTTGCGGGCTCCGTTGTGGGCTGCAGCAGAGGAGGGCGGCGCCGCCAAATCTTCAGTAAAGCCGCTCGGGACGCTCAATGCCCGGATCCGTCTGGGCGAATTTGCGAGGGGGCTGGTTCCGGCCAACCTCTACCCTCAGGTCGCCTTCAAGCTGGTGGATCTCAGCCCAGCCGACCCATCGCCAAAGGCCGGTGGGGACCACAGGAGACTGACCACGCCGCTGTCGATGCTTGCTGGCGGCTCGGAGATCTTGTTCACTGGCTCGCTGTGGGCGGAGGCGGAAACCCATCCTGAATTTGCCCTGATCAAGCCGCTGGAGCGGCAGATACAGGTGTATGACCGCATCTGGTCGCTGCAGTTCAAGCCAGCGCTCAGCACTCAGAGAAGGTTTGAGAGGTATCTGCCCTGGCTGGTATTGGGCCTGGGTCTGCTGGCGGGGCTGGTGCTGGCAGCCTGGGTCTCGGGCTGGTGGCAAAGCCGCTGGAGCTGGAGCCGGCGCCTCAAGTTCAGTGCTCAGGCAAGGCAGGATAGTGATGCACGTTTTCATGCCATGTGCGAGCAGGCTGCCATGGGCGTGCTCGAGCTTGATATCGCCACGCGCAGCGTACTCAAGGTCAACCAGCATTTCTGTCAGTTGCTGGGCTATGAGGCCCAGGAGATTCACAGACGCAGCGTGCTGGAGCTGGTCATGCCCGAAGACCAGGCGCACTGTGCGCAACTGCTTGAAGGACTGGACTTGCAGCAGTTCCAGCACAACGCGGGCGAGTTCTGTCTGCGTTCCAGGGAGGGTGCGCCAGTCTGGGTTGAACTCAATGCGTTTCTGACCGGACGTCATGAATCGCGGCGCCTGCAGGTGCTGGTGCAGGACATCGGCGGGCGCAAGCGCCTCGAGCAGATGGAGCGGCTGGGTCATCAGCAGTTGCGCAATCTCATGCAAAGACTTCCGGTGGGTCTGGTCATGGAGGATCTGGATGGGCGCCTGGTCTACTGGAACGAAGAGTTTCTGCGTCTGGCCGGCCATGGGGGCAAGCCCGGCGTATCAACCCAGCAGTGGTGGGAGCGCATGTTCCCCGATGCCGCTGAGCGCGAGCGCGTCATCCAGCGCTGGGAAGTCGCCAAGGCTCAGGCCCGCCGGACGTTGCAGCTGCGCCAATCCGAGCGTGTCGACGATGTGCAGGCCCAGTGGGACGAGCTCGCCACCGAGGCGTCGGCCTGCACGGTGTCTGCGCAGACGTTGATGCTCAGTGGGGTAGACGGTCTGCGCCGCCCGGTTGCGGTCAGTGCCGTGTTGCAAGCCGAAGGGTGCTTGATGGTGCTGCAGGATCAGAGCCAGCGCATGGCGGCCGAGCAGGAGGTCCGCCGTCTGGCCTTCTACGACGCCTTGACTGGCCTGCCCAACCGGCGCCTGCTGGCTGATCGGCTGCAACAGGCTCTGGCTGTGGCGCAACGCAAGGCCCATTTTGGCGGTGTGGTGCTGCTGGATATCGACAACTTCAAAGCCTTCAACGAGACCTATGGCCTGGATCAGGGCGATTTGCTGCTGCAGTCGATGAGTCAGCGCATCCGTGGTCTGCTTCCTTCAGGGGCCACGATTGCTCGTCAGGGCGGCGATGATTTTGTGCTGCTGATCGAGGACCTTGGCAGCGATTCCGTGGCGGCTGCCGCCAGGCTGGAGCAGCAGGCCGACCAGTGGCTGAGCCGTTTGCGTGAGCCCATAGAGATCGGCGGCATTCCGCGCTCCATCACCGTCAGCATGGGTCTGAGCCTGTTTGGCGAGCCAGAACTGACGGGTGAAGAAGTGCAGCGCCGCGCTGAAATGGCCATGTACCAGGCCAAGAGCCAGGGGCGCAATGTCAGTTGCTTCTTCGACCCCCAGCTGCAATCGGCGCTGCAGGAGCGTCGTACGCTTGAGCAGGACATGCGTGCCGGTCTGCAGGCCGGTGAATTCGAGCTGTTCTATCAACCCCAGGTGGAGATGGGCAAGGTGATTGGCGCCGAAGGTCTGCTGCGCTGGAAGCATCCTGAAAAAGGCTTTGTCCCTCCTGCGCATTTCATTCCGCTGGCCGAGGAAACAGGCGTCATCCTGCCCCTGGGCGACTGGGTGCTGCAGGCCGCCTGTCAGCAACTGGCGACGTGGGCCAAGCACCCCCGTTATGCGCAACTGGTGCTCTCGGTCAACGTCAGCCCCAAGCAGTTCCATCAGAGCGGATTTGTCGAACAGGTGCTCAAGGCGCTGGCCGAGCATGGAGCCGATGCTCGTCGGCTCAAGCTGGAGCTGACCGAAGGCATGCTGGTCTCCGACGTGGACGACGCCATCGCCAAGATGATGCGTCTGAAGTCCTACGGCATCGGATTTTCGCTGGACGATTTTGGTACCGGCTATTCCTCGCTGTCCTATCTGAAACGGCTGCCGCTGGACCAGCTCAAGATCGACCGCAGTTTTGTGCGTGACGTGCTGACCGATCCCAATGACGCGGCTATTGCCCGCACCATTGTGGCTCTGGCCAAGAGCCTGAGTCTGCATGTGATCGCCGAAGGCGTGGAGACCCAGGCGCAGTGTCGTTTTCTCGAAGGCATACGCTGCTATGCCTGGCAGGGCTATCTGATGAGTCCGCCCGTGCCCGTCAGCGAGTTCGAGAGCCTGGTCACCAATGGCAATGTGCCGGGATCTCTGACGCCGGCTCTCAGTCCGGTGTCCATGCGTTGAGGCAGTCCATGCTCTCTACAATGCCCGCATTTCGCTGTGTGAGAGATTGAATTGCCTGAAATCAAGACCCTGTTGCTATTTGTTTTGACCGCCGTGGCGGAGATTGTGGGCTGCTACCTGCCCTGGCTCTGGCTCAAGCAGGGCGGCAGCGCCTGGCTGCTGCTGCCCGCTGCGGTCAGCCTGGCCTTGTTTGTCTGGCTGCTGACTTTGCATCCCTCGGCATCGGGTCGTATCTACGCGGCCTACGGCGGCATCTACATCAGCGTGGCGCTTCTGTGGCTGTGGCTGGTGGATGGTATCAAACCCAGCGCCTGGGATATGGCAGGGGTGGCCGTCTGCCTGCTGGGTGCGGGTCTGATTGCTTTTCAGCCGCGCACCTGAGGCGTCCGCTGCTCTCTTACTCGATCAAAATCTGCCCCAATCCCTTGCCGATCCTGCGCAGGCAGCTATGGTTTGCGTGTATGCAGCAATCTTGGCTGACGAGGGGGCAGGCCGCGTTATGATTCCCGTCTGTTGACGGTTGCGAGCAAGAACAGGGCTTTTTCAAGTTTTGCGTTTGTGCAACCGCTTTTGCCGTTTGTCTTTCCCAATCACAAGCCTTTGCTGGCCAGCCTCTAGACCGACACCGACACCGTGCGCCTGAACTCCATCAAGCTCTCCGGCTTCAAATCCTTTGCCGAGCCCACCAATTTCATTCTGCCGGGGCAGATGGTCGGCGTGGTGGGGCCCAACGGTTGCGGCAAGTCCAACATCATGGATGCGGTGCGCTGGGTGCTGGGGGAGAGCAAGGCCAGCGAGCTGCGTGGCGAGTCCATGCAGGACGTGATCTTCAACGGCACCACGCATCGCAAGCCGTCCAGCCGTGCCAGTGTGGAGCTGACCTTCGACAACAGCGACCACCGTGCCGGCGGTCAGTGGGGGCAGTTCGGCGAAATCGCCGTCAAGCGCGTGCTCACGCGCGAGGGCAACAGCAGCTACTTCATCAACAACCAGCCCGTGCGTCGTCGCGACGTTCAGGACGTGTTTCTGGGTACGGGTCTGGGGCCGCGTGCCTACGCCATCATCGGTCAGGGCACGATCAGCCGCATCATCGAGTCGCGTCCCGAAGAGCTGCGCCTGTTCCTCGAAGAAGCGGCCGGGGTTTCCAAGTACAAGGAGCGTCGTCGTGAGACGGAAAACCGCCTCTCGGCCACGACCGAGAATCTCACCCGTGTGGAAGACATTCTGCGCGAGCTCAATGCCAATCTGGACAAGCTGGAAAAGCAGGCCGAAGTTGCGGCCAAGTACAACGGCCTGAACGCCCAGGTCACGCTCAAGCAGCATCAACTGTGGTTCATGAAGCGGGCCGATGCCGAGGCCGAGCAGGACCGCGTGCGTGTCGAAGGCCTCAAGGTCGTCAACGAGCTCGAAGAGCGCATGGCCGATATCCGCAACAACGAGAGCGGACTCGAGACCCTGCGCCAGTCGCACTACGACGCCAGCGATCAGGTCAATCAGGCTCAGAGCAAGCTCTACGAAGCCACGGCCGAGGTCGGCAAGCTGGAGGCCGAAATCCGCTATGTGGTCGAAGGCCGCCAGCGCGTGCAACTGCGTCTGCAGCAACTGGCCGAGCAACTGCTGCTGTGGAGCAGCCGCAGCGAAGAGGCCCAGGGCGAGATCGAGAACATCGAGGGTGCGGGCATGGATGCCGAAGAGCAGGCCGAGATGCTGGCTGCCCAGCTCGAGGAGCAAAGCACCCGCCTGCCCGATCTGGAAGATTCTCTGCATAAGGCGCAGAAAGCCGATGCAGACCAGCGCAACTCGGTGGTGCAGGTGCAGCAGCAGATTCAGGTGCTGGCCGCCGAGCAGCGCAGTCTCGATGAGCAGCGTCGCCAGTTTGAAACCCGTTACGAACGTTTGCGGGCCGACCGCAATGCACTGGAAACGCCGGACGAAGCGCGCCTGAACAATTTGCAGGCGCAACTGGCCGAGGCGCAGGAGCTGGCCGAGATGGCCGATGCCGTCCTCAATGAGTTGCAGGATAGCGTGCCGCAACTCGATGAGGATAGGCGCGCACGTCAGCAGGCCGTGAATGCCGAAAACAGTCGTCACGCCGATCTGTCGGCGCGGCTCGATGCGCTCAAGGCCTTGCAGGAAAAGGTCAAGACCGATGGCAAGCTTCAGCCCTGGCTGGCCAAGCATGGGTTGGACGGCATGCAAGGCCTGTGGAGCCGCATAGCCATCGAGTCGGGCTGGGAAAATGCGCTGGAAGCCGCACTGCGCGAACGTCTGGGTGCGCTGGAAGTCGGTCGCCTCGACATGGTGCGCGGTTTTCTGGGCTCGGGGGGGCTGGACGCTCCGCCGGCCCGGCTGGCCTTCTTCAGCCAGGCTCAGGCCGCGGGCGCACCTGCGGCTGCGCGCTTTGCGCGTCTCAGCGATCTGCTCAAGATCAATGACGCCGGCCTGCGCGCCGTGCTGGTGGACTGGCTGACGGGCTGCTATACCGCGCCCACGCTCGACGAGGCTCTGGCCAAGCGTGCCGATCTGCAGGCTGGCGAGACCATTTATGTGCCCACCGGCCATGCGGTGACCGCGCACAGCGTGACCTTTTATGCGCAGGACTCCGAACAATCGGGGCTGCTGGCGCGGGCGCAGGAAATCGAGCACCTGGAAAAGGAAGTCCGCGCCCAGGCGCTGATCGCCGATGAATCGCGTTCGGCCTTGGTGCGCGCCGAAAGCGCTTACGCCGATGCCTCGCAGCGTCTGGTGTCCGCACGCCGCGAAGCGAGCGAGTCGCAAAGCCGTGCCCATGAGCTGCAGGTCGAGACCTTGCGCCTGTCTCAACTGGCCGAGCAGGCGCGGGCACGCAATGCGCAAATTTCGGCGGATCTGTCCGAAGTCGAAACCCAGCTCTCCGATATCGAAGAGCGCAAGGTCGCCGCCGAGGCCCGCTTTGAAGAGCTGGACATGCAGCTGGCCGACAGCCAGGAGCGCCATGCCCAGCTGGGAGATCGCGTGCTGGAGGCCGAGCGCCGCCTGAACGAATCGCGCGAGCAGTTGCGCAGCCTGGAGCGTCAGGCCCAGGAGGCGACCTTCTCGCAGCGCACGCTGCACGCGCGTCGCGCCGAGCTGTCGCGCACCATCGAAACCGCCAGCCAGCAGGCCAAGTCCCTGGCCGAGGAGCAGCAACGCGCTCAGGACGAACTGGCAAGACTGTCTGATGCCGCAGCGCAGGGCGGCCTACAGGATGCGCTGGATCTGAAGATGCAGCGCGAAAAAGACGTCGCCGAGCGCCGCAGCGAATATGAGGATCTGACCAACAAGCTGCGTGCCAGCGACGAGCGCCGCCAGAGCCTGGAAAAGGCACTGGACCCGCTGCGTCAGCGCATCACAGAATTCCAGCTCAAGGAGCAGGCTGCGCGCCTGGGTCTGGAGCAGTACAGCAATCTGCTGACCGAAGCCGAGGCCGATCTGGCTGCTGTGGCTCAGTCGATTGCCGAAGGCAATGTGCGCATGCACGGCCTGCAGGGTGAGATCGACCGCCTGCACCGCGAAATCCAGGCTCTGGGGGCCGTGAATCTGGCCGCGCTGGATGAGTTGACCCTGGCGCGTGAGCGCAAGACCTTCCTCGATGCGCAGATGGATGATCTGACCAAGGCCATGAACACCTTGGAAGAAGCCATTCGCAAGATCGATGCCGAGACGCGGGATTTGCTGACCGGCACCTTCGACATCGTCAATCGCCATTTTGGCCGCATGTTTCCCGAGCTGTTCGGTGGCGGTCAGGCCAAGCTGGTGATCACCGGCGACGAGATTCTCGATGCCGGGGTGCAGGTGATTGCCCAGCCGCCCGGCAAGAAGAACCAGACCATTCACCTGCTCTCGGGCGGCGAGAAGGCGCTGACCGCGATTGCGCTGGTGTTTGCCATCTTCCAGCTCAACCCAGCGCCATTCTGTCTGCTGGACGAGGTGGATGCGCCGCTGGACGACGCCAATACCGAACGTTATGCCAAGCTGGTTTACAGCATGAGCAAGGGAACCCAGTTCCTGTTCATCAGTCACAACAAGATCGCCATGGAGATGGCCGAGCAGCTGATTGGTGTGACCATGCAGGAACAGGGCGTTTCACGAATTGTTGCGGTGGACATGGAGTCCGCCCTCTCCATGGCTGAGCTATCCTGAGCCCGGTCATCCCCTATTGAAGAACCGTTTTCTCACATGAGTAACTTGCAAATCAGTCTGGCCGTCCTGGGTGTGGTGCTGTTGGCGCTGATCGTTGCCTACAACTCCTGGACTGCGCGTCGCAATGCGCCCAAGCGGGCCGAGCCTGAGGAAGAAAGCACAGATCCTCAGCGCCTCGAGCCCGGAATGAACACCGTCGGTCATGGTGCGGACCTGACCAAATACCAGCATGAGCCCGTGCTGGGGGATTTCGGCAAGGCCATTCCCGGTACCGAGCCCCTGCAGATGCCCGAATCCGCAGGTCGCTTTGCCGAAGCCGATGCCGAACTGGCCCGCCTGGTGGCGCGCGAAGCCCATGAGGAAGCGCAGCGTCAGGAAGCCCTGGCGGCCGCCCAGCACAAGGCCGAGACGACCGAGGCTGCGCATGCTGTGGAGGAGGTGAACGCTCAGGGCACGGATGCAGCCATTGCAGCAGTGACCGAGCAGGCCGCGCAGGCTGTGGAGCCCGTGTTGACGGATGCTCCTCTGGCCGCTTCGATTCCTCCCGCGCCGTCAGTGGAGCGACGCGGCCATCTGGATGCGCTGATCGATGCGATTGCTCCGATCACCGTGGCCCAGATTGTTCCTGGTGAAGTGGCCTTGCAGGCCCAGCCCAGTACCCGCCGTGCCGGCAACAAGCCCTTTGCCATTGAAGGCATGAACCAGGACAGCAAGCAGTGGGAGCCGTTGCAGACCGGCCAGCGCTATCTGGGCTTTCAGGCCGGTGTCCAGCTGGCCAACCGTACCGGTGCCCTCAACGAGATCGAGTTTTCGGAGTTCGTCACCAAGGTGCAGCGCTTCGCCGATGCGCTGGGCGCCATGGCCGACGTGCCCAATATGCTCAACGAGGTCTCGCGTGCACGCGAGCTCGATCAGTTCGCCAGCGAGCACGATGCGCAGCTGAGCTTTATGCTGCGTGCGCGTCAGGCGTCCTGGAGTGCTGGTTATGTCCAGCAAAATGCCCAGCGCCTGGGCTTTGTCATCACGCCCATGCCGGGCCGCATGGTGCTTGCCTCCCCCATCCAGGGCCTGCCTCCGGTGCTGGTGCTGAACTACGACCCCCAGGCCGCCATGGGCGATGATCTGGATCAGTCCGTCGTGCGCGAATTCCTGCTCAGCCTGGACGTGGCCCAGGTGCCGCGTGGACAGCAGCCGTTTGCGCGCCTGCGTCAGGTGGCGGAGCAACTGTGCCAGACCATGGACGGCGTGCTCTGCGACCAGAACGGCTATCTGCTGCCGGTTTCGGCACTGGACCCGATTCAGCATGACCTGGAGCTGCTCTACGACAAGCTCGACAGCGCAGAGCTGTCGGCCGGCTCACTTCTTGCCAGAAGGCTTTTCAGCTAAAACAAACAGGCCAACAATGTTGGCCTTTTTTATCCCCGACCTTGAATTTCCAGCGGGCAGAGCATGACCGAGAATTTAGATCTTTTTTCCGCTGAACCCCAGGGCCAGAAAGCGCCAGCAGCTGTCAAAAATGGGGTTCCTGAAAGCGTGATGGCCAAGGCTGCCGCGTTGCGCTCCCAGCTCAACCAGTGGGCACATGAATACTATGTGCTCGATACGCCAACGGTGCCCGACGGGGAATATGACCGCGTTTATCAGCAACTCGAAGCACTGGAGGGGGCTTACCCCGCACTCGTTACACCGGACTCTCCCACGCAGCGCGTGATCGGTGCGGTGCTGGACGGTTTGACTCCGGTTCGCCATGCCGTGCCCATGCTGAGCATCCAGACAGAGACCGATAATGAGGCCACGGGTGCCATTGCCTTCGACCAGCGTGTGCGCAAGGAACTGGGGCTGGATGAGTCCGCTGCAGCCATCGAATATGTGGCCGAGCCCAAGTTCGATGGCCTGGCCATGAATCTGCGTTATGAAAACGGCAGCCTGGTGCAGGCCACCACGCGCGGCGATGGCGAGGTGGGGGAAGACGTCACGCACAATATCCGTACCATTCGCCAGATTCCACTGATCCTGTCCGCAGGCCGCGATGTACCGCCCGTGGTTGAGGTGCGCGGCGAGGTGCATATGGCCAAGGCCGATCTGGACAAGCTCAACGCGCGCCAGCAGGCCGCAGGTGCCAAGACCTTTGCCAATCCGCGCAATGCGGCGGCCGGATCGGTCCGTCAGCTCGACTCGAATATCGCGGCCCAGCGTCCGCTGTCGTTCTTCGCCTATGGTCTGGGCGAGATCACGCCGCCGGAGCAGGGCGGGCCGGACTTCGGCACGCACTACGCCATGCTGCAGACTTTGAAATCCTGGGGCTTTCCGGTTGCACCGCAAGTCAGTATTGCGCTGGGTGCTTCTGAACTGGTAGCGTTTCACGAGCGCATCGGTGCCGAGCGCGCCAATCTGCCCTATGAAATCGACGGCGTGGTCTACAAGGTCAACAGCCTGGCACTGCAGCGTCAGCTGGGCTTCAAGTCGCGCGAGCCGCGCTGGGCCGTGGCGCACAAATATCCGGCGCAGGAGATGCCTACGCTCATGGACGCCATTGATGTGCAGGTGGGGCGCACGGGCAAGCTGACGCCCGTGGCCCGCCTGGCTCCTGTGCAGGTGGGCGGTGTGGTGGTGACCAATGCCACGCTGTCCAATCTGTTCGACATCCGCAAGAAGGGTGTGCGCGTGGGCGATCAGGTCATAGTGCGCCGTGCGGGCGATGTGATCCCCGAGGTGGTGGGACGGGTGCCGGGCGAGCGGCCTGCTTATGTGCCCAACTTCCGCATGCCCAAGACCTGTCCCATCTGCGGCAGCGAGGTGGTGCGTGAAAAAGGCGAGGCCAACCACCGCTGCACGGGCGGCCTGTTCTGTGGCGCACAGCGCAAGGAAGCAATCTTGCACTTTGCTCACCGCCGAGCCATGGACATCGAAGGTCTGGGCGACAAGCTGGTCGATCAGCTCGTGGATGCCCAGGTGGTGCGCGTGCTGCCTGACCTTTACAGGCTGGGCCTGAGCTCGCTGGCAGCGCTGGATCGCATGGCCGAGAAATCCGCCCAGAACGTGCTGGCAGCCCTGGAAAAATCCAAGAGCACCACGCTGCAGCGCTTTCTGTTTGGCTTGGGCATTCGCAATGTGGGCGAATCCACGGCCAGGGATCTGGCCAAGCATTTCGGCAAGCTCGACGCCATCATGGACGCCAGCGTGGAGGAGTTGCTGCAAGTCAAGGATGTCGGGCCGGTGGTGGCCGACAGCATTCACACCTTTTTTGCCCAGCCCCATAACCGCGAGGTGGTGGAGCAACTGCGCGCCTGCGGCGTGCATTGGGAGGAAGGCGAGCCAGCCGAGAAGGCGCCTCAGATTCTGGCCGGCCTGACCGTGGTGCTGACCGGCACCTTGCCCACGCTGGGCCGCGACGCCGCCAAGGATATGCTGGAGGCGGCGGGTGCCAAGGTCTCGGGTTCGGTCAGCAAAAAGACCAGCTATGTGGTGGCCGGGGCCGAGGCGGGCAGCAAGCTGGCCAAGGCCGAGGAACTGGGCGTGCCCGTGCTGGACGAAGCTGGCATGCTGGCCCTGCTAAGGGGCGAGCAGCCCGGTTGAGTCGACTGTAGAAGCAGCAAGGAGGGCTACATGAACAAATTGCGACGCAAACCCGTTGTGGGCCTGGCCCTGGGCAGCGGCTCCGCAAGAGGCTGGGCGCATTTTGGCGTGCTGCGCGCGCTGCGCGAGGCCGGTGTCAGCCCCGACATCATCTGCGGCACTTCCATTGGCTCATTGGTCGGTGCAACCTATGCCGCCGGCGAAATGGATGCCTTCGAGAGCTGGGTGCTGGGCCTGGGCAAGCGCAAGGTCTTCGGCTTCATGGACTTCAATCTGGGCGGCGGATTGCTCAAGGGCGAGAAGATCATCGAGTTCTGGCGCGAGAATTTCGTCCAGGAAACCGTGGAGCAACTGGGCACGCCATTCGGCTGCGTGGCCACCGATCTGCAGACAGGTGCCGAGGTCTGGCTGCGCAAGGGCTCGATTGCCGAAGCCGTGCGCGCATCCATCGCCTTGCCCGGCCTGTTCACTCCGGTGATGCGAGAGGGGCGGCTGCTGGTCGATGGCGGTCTGGTCAACCCGGTGCCGGTGTCGCTGGCGCGCGCCATGGGTGCGGACATCGTCATCGCCGTCGATTTGAATGCCGACATCATGCGCAGGCATATGAAGCCCGTTGACATGAGCGAGAGCGAGATCAACCTGCATTCCCGCGAGCTCAGGGTCTCGCAGCTGCATCTGGATGAGGAAGAGCCTCCGGTGCCGCTGGGCCAGATTCCTGAAGCGCTGGCGGCGAATGGCTCACCGCTCGGTTGGGCGGGCGCATGGATGCGCAGCATGACGAGCGTGAAGACATTGTCCTCATCCGTCATGCGCAGGGGGCGCAAGGGGGAGGGCGATGCCGAGGACGGGGATTCTGTGCCTGTGCCCTCGCTGGTCAATGTGGTCATGGCCAGTGTCAACATCATGCAGATGCGCATCACCCGCAGCCGCATGGCGGGTGACCCGGCCGAGGTGCTGATTGCTCCGCGCCTCTCGCATGTCGGGCTGATGGACTTCTACCGGGGGCGCGAGTCCATCGATGAAGGCTATGCCGCAACCCAGTTGGCGTTGCCCGCGCTCAAGGACTGGGGTCTTTAGCCCGGAGTGCGCACGGCTCTGGAGTGCCGAGCGCAGCCTGCTCAGCTGCGGATATAGGTCCAGCCATCCTGCTGCATGCGGGCGATGGCTTCGACGGCGCCCATGGGCAGCACCTGAATATTGTCCGGTGCGCTGATGCCGGCGTTCCTGAGCGTGTTGGGGCACAGCAGCACATGTGCCAGAGCAGGGCCCATGTCGTCCGGCTGGTCCAGCACGGCTTGCACGGCCTGGGCATTGACGACAATCCAGACTTCCAACTCGGGGTTGGCGGCTTTCAGGTTCTTGAAGTTGCCGCGTGCGCGGACCAGTGCTTGCGTGCTGGGTGCGTGCAGCACGATGCGGGTGCTGGGGCGCAGGGCGGGCAGCAGGGGGGTCCAGTCAGGTCGGCTCATGGTGTTGGGGCAGATTTGCTAGCGCGATGATAGCCGCTTGCAAATTCTGTGCAGGGGCTATGCGGTGACTTGAATCCTAATGTGCGGGCGACTTGGCGGGAGCTTTGTCCATCAACTCGTCCAGCAGCCCGGGCGGCATGCCGGTGCGGATCTGCACCAGCCCCTGGGCATTCTTCCAGATCGTCACGGGTGTGGCACGCAGGCCTGCATTGCTCATCAGCGCGGCGTTGTTGGCTAGTGCATCGCGGGCCGACAGGGGGATGCGCTGCAGCGGTGCAATACCCAGGACATCGGGATTCTTGCCATGAGCGTCGGCATAGGCCATGGCATGGCTGGCAAGAGCCTGCTCGGGTGCCTTGGAGGCCAGAATGGCGGCGGCCTTGCCTTCGCTGCTGGGGCGCAGCATGCCCACCAGAATATGGCGCAACTGCAGCTGGCCAGCTTGCACCAGTGGCCTGGCATCGCGCCAGAGCTGGTTGCAATAGGGGCAGTTGGGATCGGTGAACACATAGGCGATGCGGGCGGCATCGGGCTTGCCGTCGCCAATCCAGTGTGTACGCTCCAGATCGGTCCAGAACTCCTGGCCCATGGGCTTTTGCACGGCGTTGTGCAAGGCTTTGGCGTTGACATCCTTGCCCTGGGCATCGATGACGGTGCCAATCACCCAGTGCTTGCCGTCAGGCATGCGGTAGATGGGGATGGGCTGCTGGTCGCGGTAGGCGGCCCAGGCCTTGAGGCCACCGGAGCTCTGCATGGGGCCCACGATCTGCAGGCCTTGCTCGGCGAGAAACTGCGCTGAGGGCAGGTCGCTGCTTGCCGCACCGCTTGCTGCAGCGCCGCTGGCGGCAATCACGTCGCGGGTATAAGCCACGGCCACCACGGTGGCGGCGGCTGCAGCGAAGATGGGGAGGATCAGCGCCATCAATTGGCGTGACAGGGGCTGTAAACGTGGCACGATAAACCTTTGTCCATCTTGAGTCATGGGGCCTGTGTCGGGGGTGCAATGATGCGCAGCTGCTCGCTCAGACTGGCGCGGGAGAGCTCCCCCATACGCGTGGACCGCAGGCGTCCGTTCGCGTCATAGAAATAGGTGGATGGCAGGGCGCGTTGCTGCCAGTGCTGACCGGCGAGCTGCTCAGGGTCCAGGAGCACCTGGGCAGGGGGTAGAGGCATGGACTGCAAATAGCGCAGCACTGCAGCGGCGTCTTCACCCTGGTTGATCCAGATGAAACGCACACCTGGATGGTCTTTTTGCGCTTGGGCCAGTACCGGCATCTCGCGCTTGCAGGGCGGGCACCAACTGGCCCAGAGGTTGATGACCAGCGGTTGACCGCCGTAGCTGCGCAGATCCGTGGGCTGAGCGGCAGCGCTGACCAGCGTCAGAGAGGGGAGTGAAGCCTCTGGAGGCTCAACCCAATTTCGCAGTGTGTAAGCTGCCGTCAGAATGAAGGCACCCACACCCAGGGACTGCAGCACGCCACGTTTCAGGAGTGCATGGCTGCGGCAGCTCCAGGCTGCCCAGAGAACCGCCACCAGCAGTCCGGCCCAGAGGTTCCAGCCACCGTCGCGAATATCCAGAATCTGCAGCACGCTGGTGGGAGATGCGCTCACGGGCGCCCAGTACTCGGGCCACCATTGCACGACGTAGGCCGTGCGCGCCGCCACCAGTCCGGCAAGCGTGGCCTGAAGCAGCAGAGCCTCTACAGGCTGATCGCTTTGCCGCTGCCTGTGCCGCGCCCACCACTGGCTGGCAAACAATGCCAGAAATGCGGCAAGAGCCATGGTGGGCAGAGCGAGAGGGCCTATCCGCACACTGGCGGGCAAGGCCAGTGCCTGCAGCAAGCCGGGCTGAGCTGTTTCGGTATTGCCTTCGCTCAGGGCTGGAGTCGGGGCATCCGCATTCCCGTCCATGCCTGCTTGAGCGGCGCTGATGCTCTGCTGCTGTACCGGGTAGCAGATGCCTATCTCGGCACAGCCCTGCCATTGCAGCTCCAGCGGCCATTGCGCCGACCGTTCAGGCAGCGTGGCCTGAATGCGCAACTCCCGGTGAAAGACCTGCACATGGCCAAAAAAGGCATCGCTCAGGGTCCGTCCTTCAGGAATCTGCAGTGGTATTGGCTGACCCTGAGCATCGAGCAGGCGCAACTGGTCGCGGTAGAGATAGTGACCAGGAGCAATGTTCCAGCGCAGCTCCAGCAGGCGGCGGCCATCAGCCTCTGTCTTGATGGCGCTTTGCTCGGCGTGGACCAGCTCGAAAGCCTGTTCGGCAGTCAGGACTTCGGGTTGCGCTGCGGGCTTGTCGGCATTCAGGCTGGGCAGGGTCAGCGGCTGTGCCCAGGCAGTCATCCCCGTCAGCAGGACTGAAAGCAGAACGAGGGCTGCGGCAGAGCGAAGAGACATGAATGGTGGTGGCTGGGTGTCTTGGATGAGGCAGCCCCGCATCTTGGGCGCAAGGGATTAAGCAGGGGTGAACGCTGCGAAAAGACAAATCTGCGATGCTTGACCGCTTCGGATAAACAAGGCGCGTAACGGGTGCTCACATCTCCGGATGTGATGGTGCGGGTGGCGGTTGCGCAGTGAAAAAATGCATGTGCTGTTAGTGGAAGATAACGCTTTGGTCGCCAGCGGGGTGAAGGCGGGCCTGCAGCTACAGGGCTTTGGCGTGGACGTGGTGGGTTGTGCCAGCCAGGCTGATGCGGCCCTCAAATCCTCCCACTTCGATGTATGTGTGCTGGATCTGGGTCTGCCCGATGAGGACGGTCTGCATCTGCTTGCGCGGTGGCGCCGTCAGGGGCTGGAGCTGCCGGTGCTGGTGCTGACCGCACGTGATGCAGTGGACCAGCGCATCGAAGGCTTGCAGACCGGGGCTGACGACTATCTGGTCAAGCCCTTCGATCTGCACGAGCTGGCGGCACGGCTGCATGCGCTGCTGCGACGGGCGGCGGGGCGTACCGTGGACTGGATTGTGCTGGGCGATGTCAAAGTGGATCTGGCCGCCGGCCAGGCCATACGGGAGGGCAGCATCGTGGACCTGTCGCGTCGTGAATGGGCGTTGCTGCGCGCGCTGCTGCAGTCGCCCGGGCGAGTGCTGAGCCTGGAGCAACTGCGCGACAGCCTCTATGGCTACAGCCTTGATGTGGAGAGCAACGCGGTCAATGTGCATGTGCACCATCTGCGTCGCAAGCTGGGCTCGGACATGGTGGAGACCGTGCGTGGTGTGGGTTTCAGGTTAGGGCGCGTGCAGGGAGGCAGTTGCTGATGCGCAGCCTGCGGGTCCGTTTGCTGGTCTGGCTGTGTCTGGCGCTGTGCACTTTGTGGGGCGGTGTGGCCGCCTGGATGTTTGCCGGCATGAGACATGAGCTGCGCTCCGTGCTCGACGACCGGCTGATTGCATCGGCCCGCATGGTGGCGGGCATTGTTCACCAGTTCAAGCCGCACAACACCAGTCCCGAGGACTGGGGGCCCATGCTCAATGTGGTGGCGCGTGATGGTGTGGCTTGCGAGGTCAGCATGATTCGCAGCGAAGTGCAGACTGCACCTACGCATGATGCTATGGATGCAGATGCTGTGTCGGACGAGGCGAGCGGCACGGCGGCTCGCCCGGCACTGATTCCCGCATCTCCGCTGGATGCACCGCGCGCCAAAACCGTAAAGACCGGTCGCGCCGGGGATTTCGCAGATACGGCTTCCGAGCAGGCGGCCGAGCCTACCGATTCTCAGGTGCTGGCTCGCACTGCGGGTGCGCCCAGCTTCCAGGGGCCGCTGCCGCTGGGCTTCTCGAGCATCACCAAGGGCGGCAAGCCCTGGCGTACCTATGTGCTTGAGGAGCATGGCGTGCGCATTGCCACGGCCGACCGCATCGATGTGCGCGAGGGACTGATACATGGTTTCGCCTACACCATCATCCTGCCCTTTGTGCTGGCGCTGCTGGCCAGCATGGTGTTGATGTGGTGGGGGGTGACACGCGGCCTGCGTCCCCTTGAGTCGCTGCGCCAGGAGTTGAGCGAGCGTCCGCCCGGAGATGATTCGCCCGTGGCGCAAGGCCGGCAGGTCAAGGAGCTGGCGCCACTGGTGCAGACCATCAATCACCTGCTGCAGCGCGTGCACAAAGCCATTGAGCGCGAACGTCGCTGGAGCGACGATGCCGCCCATGAGCTGCGCACTCCGCTGACTGCCGTCAAAACCCATGTACAGGTGGCGCAGATGGCGGTGGCCAATGCGGGGTCTCAGATGGTGGCTTTGAGGGATCAGCCCGGCGCTGGCAAAGAGGATGCTGCGCCCAGGCCGATTTCGGAGACCGCACAGTGGCAGATGACCCGGCAGGCGCTGGAGCAGGCGGGGGAGGGCGTGGAGCATTTGCAGCACACGCTGGAGCAATTGCTGCTCTTGGCCAGGCTGGATTGCCAGCCGGTGAGCGAAGATGCAGGAGGCTCTCGCGCCATGGCCTGCGGTAGCGAGCCCGCCTGTGCTTGGGAGGCTCTGGAAAAAGCCTGGGGATTGGCCGCCACGGCCATTCCTTCGGGCTCGCTGCGCCTGCGCTGGTTGCCTCGGCAAGCCCTGAATGACGCCAGGCTGCAGGACTTGCGTGTGGCCGTGCCTCAGCCCCTGCTGGTGTCGGCATTGCGCAATCTGATGGAAAACGCCTTGCGCTATGGGCAGCAGGCAAGTGGCGAGCCGGGCGACTCTGCGGTGCTGCTCGGCCTGCGCCACATTCCGCAGCTGGCGCAGGTCGGCGGCGACAAGCCGCAGGCGATGCCTGTCAATCCTGCCGGTTATGTGGAGTTCACGGTGATTGATCATGGGCCCGGGCTGAGCAGCGAGGACTGTGCCGTGGCGACCCAGCGCTTCTGGCGCAAGCAGCATCAGGCCCATGGCAGCGGTCTGGGGCTGGCGATTGTGCAGCGCATTGCACAGTGCAGCGACGGTGAGCTGGAGCTGCTGCCCTTGGCCCAGTGGCAGCAGCATAAGGGCTATGCATTCGAGCAGGTGCACAACGGCCTGGCGCCAGAAGCGGCGACAGGGCTGGTGGTGCGTTTATGCCTGCCGGTGAAGTCCTGTGCTGCGCTGCCTGATTAGTCAGATTGGGGGAGCCAATTGTTTGCAGCATTAATTGGCTCTTAATCTTCCATAGGTATCTTCGGGCAATGTGCTTGCTGTCATTGGGCTGCTTTGGCTCGTGACATTCCAGGTCAGACGTCGGCGTTCAGCACACGCCTGATGTGCGGCAGATCTGAGCCGCTTAAACCTCCATTCCCAAGATGAATCGCTTGAACACAAAGACTCTGCCCCGGTCGTGGGTGGCTGTCGGCATTTCCATGCTGATGGCGACCAGCGCCTGGGCGCAAGAACCTGCTGCCGCCAAGGCTGCATTGAACGGCAATGTCGCTGCCGGTGCAAAGATAGCTCAGTCCGGCTCGGCCGGCGGTGCGGCTGCCTGTGTCACCTGCCATGGTGCCAAGGGCGAGGGCCAGCCTGGCTTCCCTGCACTGGCGGGCCAGCACGCCGGTTACCTGGAGCGTCAGCTGAACCAGCTGGCGGCTGGAGCCCGTCAGTCCGCTGTCATGGCTCCCATGGCCAAGGCCTTGAGCGAGCAGGAACGCGCCGATGTGGCCGCCTATTACGCCAGCCTGCAACTGCCTATCAAGAGCGTGCGTGGTGCCTTGCCCGGCAAGAGCGACGATAGCGGTGCCTGGTTGGTCGAGCGTGGTCGCTGGGCTGACGGCATTCCTGCCTGTGCGCAGTGCCACGGCCCCGGTGGCGTGGGCGTGGGCAAGGACTTTCCGGCCATCGGCCATCTGACAGCCGACTATATGCAAAGTCAGATCGATGCCTGGAACAAGGGGCAGCGCGAGGCCGGCCCACTGGGTCTGATGGGGGCTGTGGCCAAGAAGCTCACGGCCGATGACGTCAAGGCCGTTGCTGCGTATTACCAGCGCCTGCACAACCCCGCTGCTGCAGCAGCAACCGCCAAGCCTTAAGAGTTCGGGAGTTGACAATGTCGGACAAACAACAAACTGCTTCCAAAAGCTCCAATCTCGCTGAATACGCGGTGGTGGCCTGCCTGTTCGCCGGTCTGGGCGGCGCGCTCTGGTATGGCATGAGCATCAGCAGCCCCAAGAAGGTTGAAGAACCAGCCAAGGTGGCTGCGCCTGCAGCAGACGCCAAGGCCGTGACAGTGGCAGCCAAGCCCGGCGAATTCACACCTCCCGGCGTCAGCGACTATCCGGAAGGCCCCATGGGCGAGTGGGTGCGCCGTGGCGAAGCGATCTTCACACGCACGCCGGTCAATGCCGTAGGCTTCTCGGGCAACCCGCTGAGCTGCACCAATTGCCACCTCGATGCGGGTCGCTTGAAGGGCGCAGCCCCCATGTGGGGGGCCTACCCCATGTACCCGGCCTATCGCAAGAAGACCGACCATGTGGACACCTTTGCCGAGCGCGTGCGCGGCTGCTTCATGTACTCCATGAACGGCAAGGCACCGGACGACGGTCATGACGTTCTGGTGGCACTGGAGTCCTATGCCTACTGGATGGCACAGAAGGCCCCCACGGGCGAGAAGCTGCCCGGTGCAGGTTTCAAGAAGGCGGGCAAGCCCGAAGAGACTCCCACCTATGAAGCCGGTGCCAAGGTTTATGAAGCCAAGTGCGCGCTATGCCACGCAGCAGACGGCAAGGGCCAGTTTGTCGGCGATGTGGCCGTGTTCCCGCCGCTGTGGGGCAAGGACTCCTATAACTGGGGTGCCGGCATGCATGACATCGACAAGGCGGCCAACTTCATCAAGAACAACATGCCCTACGGCAATGCAACGCTGAGCGATCAGGAAGCCTGGGATGTGGCGACCTTCATCAACAGCCAGGAGCGTGGCCAGGATCCGCGCTTCAACGGCAATCTGCAGGCCACGGCCGAAAAGCACCATGGCCAATACTCCATGTACGGCAAGGAAGTGAACGGCAAGCTGCTCAAGGGTCTGTAAATGGACGCTTGATTAGGTCTGCCGGATGCAGGCTCAAGGCCAGCCCTGTAGTCGGGGCTGGCCTTTTTTGGTGATCGGGGTGATCAGAGTGGGTGTCCGGTCAAGCCGCCGTTGAGCCGTCAGCGGTACGTTGCGCCCCGGGGCGGAGCCCGGGGTTTGGCAGGGCTGCGCAAGATCCATTGAATCCGCACCCAAACCTAGGCTCGGAAAGCACGGGAAGATCACTTTCCGACAGACGTAGAAAAGCCCGGCGAGCCGGGCTTTTGCAATGGCAGGGCTTGAAAGATCAGGCCATGAACAGGTAGTGATCCACGAGCAGGGCGAGAAACAGCAGGCTCAGGTGAAGCAGTGAAAAACGGAATGTGCGGCGCGACAGCTCGTCCGAGTAATTGCGGTACAGGGCCACGGCATAGGCGATGAAGCCTGCACCCAGAACGACAGCCGCGAACAGATACAGCCAGCTGCTCATGCCGTACATGAAGGGCAGCAGACCGGCCGCAAACAGCACAACGGTGTAGAGCAGAATCTGCAGGCGTGTGTATTCGCTGCCATGGGTCACGGGCAGCATGGGCAGGCCGGATTGGCGGTAGTCCTCCACGCGGTACAGGGCCAGGGCCCAGAAGTGGGGCGGAGTCCAGAGGAAGATGATGAGGAACAGAATCAGCGCCTCGGGGCCGACATTGCCCGTCATGGCGGCCCAGCCCAGCACGGGTGGCATGGCGCCTGAAGCTCCGCCGATCACGATGTTCTGTGGCGTGGCGGGCTTGAGAACCACGGTGTAGATCACCGCATAGCCGACAAAGGTGGCCAGTGTCAGCCACATCGTCAGCGCATTGGTCCAGACCAGCAAGATCGTGGCGCCAATCATGCAGAGAATGGCCGAGAAGGCCAGTGCCTGCTGACTGGAGAGTTCGCCGCGCGCCGTGGGACGCCAGGAGGTGCGCTTCATCTTGGCATCGATATGACGTTCCACCAGGCAGTTGAAGGCCGCAGCGGCAGCCGCCACCAGCCAGATGCCGACGCAGGCGACGCCCATATGTATCCACTGATTGGCCGTGGGCCATCCGGGCACGGCCAGCACCATGCCGATCAGGGCGCAGAACACGATGAGCTGCACCACGCGCGGCTTGGTCAGCGCATAGAACTGGCTGATTCGCGAGGTGTTGTTCAACAAGGCTTCACTTTGACTCATGCAATCACTCTTTTGCGCTATGCCTCAGGCAGGGCGGTGCGCCATTTCAGGGTCGGGGGCGGTGACGGCATGGCTACGCGTCACGGCCAGGCTCCAGACCACAATCGTTACCAGGGCCGCGGCTCCACCGGTGTGGAGCACGGCCGCCACCAGGGGCCAGTCCAACACCACGTTGGACAGACCCGTCAGAACTTGCAGCACCGCAAAAAATCCCAGCAGCCGGCGCTGCTTGGCCAGTGCAGGGGCATGGCGCAATGCCCACCACAGGCTGGCCAGTGCCAGAACCACCACATAGGCTGCCAGCCTGTGGGTGTAGTGGATCGCGGTCAGCGCTTCGAAGCTGATGTGGCTGCCGTCCTTGAGCATGCCCAGAGGGCGCCAGATCTGCAGCGCTTCGGCGAAATTCATGGCCGGCCACCAACTGCCCTGGCAGCCAGGGAAACTCGTGCAGGCCAGCACGGCGTAATTGGTGCTGACCCAGCCGCCCAGGCTGACCTGGGCGACCAGCAGCGCCAGACACAGCCATAGCGCGATGCGCAAGCGTCCGGCAATCGGGGCCGCAGAGCGACCGGCCTGCTGCTGGCTCAGTCCCGATGCAGGAATGGCCAGCAAGGCCAGCAAGCCGGTACCGCCCAGCAGATGCAGGGTGACGATGGCCGGAAACAGTTTCATGGTGACCGTCAAGGCACCGAAAGCGCCCTGTATGCAGACCCATACCAGAGCCAGAGTCGGCCACCAGGGGTTGGCCGCGCCGCTGAAAGACGCATGCTGGCCCTTGCGCCTGGCGGCCCGTGCCTGCTTCCAGCTCATGACCGTCATGGCAATGATGAGCACGCCGACCGTGGTCGCCAGATAGCGGTGAATCATTTCCACCCAGGCCTTGCCATGGGTGACCGGGCCGGTCGGCATGGCAGCTTGCGCCTCGGAGATCTGGGCATGTGCTGCGATAGGGCTGGCCGTGCCATAGCAGCCAGGCCAATCAGGGCAACCCAGGCCCGAGTCCGTCAGCCGTGTGAAGGCGCCGAACAAGACCAGATCGAAGGTCAGGAACAGCGTCAGCACGCAAAGGGCCTGCAGACGTTTGCCGGGGCCGGTGCCGCGACTGCGCCACCAGACCCAGCACAAGGGCCCCAGGGCCAGCACCAGACCGAAAGCCATCAGCTCCAGCGCAGGAGCCAGGTCATAAAGCTGCTGCTCCGTCATGCCGCAGCTCCGCGGGCCGGCTTCCATCGTCCAGCCGCCTGTGCTTCAGACAAGGCACGGCGGTCAGCAGGCAGGAAAAAATCGCAGAAGCAAAGCGGCATGATTCGGCAGGGGCGGTCAGTACTTGACCAGTATTTACAGAAATTATTGAAGATCTTGGTCAAGCGTAAAACGCGAGGAACCTGCTTGCCCGTAGCGAGACTTGCATGCTCCAGGACCAGGACTTTGCTCGACGCTTGGAGCAGCAGTTGAATGCAGGCTCTTTGATCCCGCACAATTTTACCCATGTGATTTGAGGCTAGGCAGTCGTGACCGGAGTGTCCCTAACAACGAGGAAGAAAGGCTTGTCCTCAAAACCCTGCTTTCGGGGAAACTCCGAGGCAAAAAATTGCCCAAATGCTCCGATTTTGAACGGAGGCTACACAGCCTTGATGTACGATAGCCCAAGCTCGCAGCCTGGAACTGTGAGCGTGTCGAAGACAGCTGCAGTCGTGGCTTCGTCGCAGACGCGGGTGTCGTTCAATGGTAGAACGGCAGTTTCCCTCTGAAAACTGCATAAATTCCACAAAACCTATACTAAAACCTATACTGACTCTTTTCCCTATACGGACGAGTTTGATTGGGTTTGGTTGAGGCTAAGGCCGAGGGCTCAGGAAGTTATGTACTTTGACGTTCGCGCAGCCAAGCTGCTTGCACCCGGTGAGGTGCTAGCCGTTGAGGGATGCCCAGGCCTACGCCTTGTGGCAGTTAAATCGTCCAAGACTTGGACTTATCGCTATCGAGATGTTGCCGGTCGCCTCAAGCAGGTCAAGCTGGGGTCTTGGCCTGAGATGAACATTCAGGAGGCGCTTGGCATATGGACAAAGTACCGCGCTGACCGTGAGGCGGGTGTCAATATTGTTGAGCAGCGTAAGCAGGCCAAAGAAGAGAGCAAAAAGGCTTTGCTTCCCCAGGAAGAGGCTGTTTATAGCGTGAAGCGTCTGGCGCAGGACTATGTGGACGGGCACCTGGCCCATTCGCGAAAGCCTGAAGGTCTGGCTGCCGCGAAAAGTGCCTTTCTGCGATTGTTTGAGGCGAACCCAGATTTCGCCAACATGCCCGCAGACTCCGTCACTCGACAGATCGCCTTTGGAATCCTTGAAGACAAAAAAATTGACGCACCATGTGCAGCGCAGAAGTTGCGCTCCATGTTTGGCGGTGCCTGGGACTATGCCTTAGACGCAGGCCGTATTTCTGGGGAAACGCCGAACTGGTGGCGATCAGTCCAGAAAGGGCGCTTGCTGTCCAAGGGGAAGAAGATGGGTGGCAAGCACATCGGCCGGCGTAGGCGCTTTTTGACCGACGACGAAATTGGTGTGCTGCTGAATTGGCTGCCCAATATGCATGTGATCGGCAGGGATGCCGTCATTCTGTATTTGTGGACGGGTACCCGAGGATCTGAGATTTTTGGGATGAATGTCGAGCACCTTGCTGAAAAGGATGGCGTCCTGTGGTGGACGATCCCGAAGGCGCTGACCAAGAATGCGCGCTTCCCTGACGCGACAGACTTACGGGTTCCGCTGCTTGGCCGGGCCCGAGAAATAATTCAACGTCGCCGCAGGGAGGCAGACGATGAAGGCAATTTGTTTGTGGGTGCCACAGGCAATCGCTATAGCACCCATACTTTTTCGGGATACCTCTACGACTTGCAGCCATATAGCCCGAAGTCAAAGCGCAAGGGGCGAGTGAGAAAGATCTTGCCTGTGACGGACTGGAGTGCTCATAACTTGCGTCGCACAACACGCACCATGCTCTCCGCGCTAGGCTGCCCCAAGGAGATTGCCGAGGCCATCGTGGGCCATATGCCAGAGAAGATCGAAGGCACTTACAACGCCTACTCCTATGATGCCGAGCGCATTTACTGGCTCGGCAAGGTTGATCAGCGCCTGGAGGAACTGGCTTCTTTGGCTTTGCCTGCACGCCCATAACCGCTGTTGCGTGGCGGCAGTCCGTGTGACACGGGCAGGTTACGAGCCACAGCCAACAGCTCTTCATACAGCCAACCGATGCGACCAGGTGAGATTTCACGCGCCGGAGGGTATCGCTTGGAGCGCACTTCGCTTTCAAAAGTGGTGATGGAAATGGTTAAGGCCTTCGCCGCGGCCTCCTTGGACAGAATAATGAAGGGGAATGGGGTAGCTGTAGCAGTCATGATTTCGCTTTCGGTGCGGTGAAATATTTGCGGCCAGCCTCACTGGGCTGGTGATTAATGCCGTCCAGCATTCCGGCGCGGAGCAGTGCATGAAGGGTGCTGCTGGCTTAGTTGCTGAAGCTAGTGGCCCGGTTGTATGCGTCCCACAGCGTTTGGCCTTGGGGGCAGCGCGCCTGTTTGCCGCCGGATAGACCAGCAGCGCAGCAAGTAGGGCAGTTGAAGTGGTGGGCTATGTAGGCCTTGTCTTCTGGCAGGCCCACGGTGCTGGCGCTGGTTGCCTGGGTCATGGCTTCATGAAAACGAGCCAGTGAGTCATTCCCGAGCGGCCGCTGACTTGACCGAACAGTGGCTTCTCTGGTGTCAGGGCTAGGACTTCTTTCACTTTCACCTGCGTTTCGTTCCACTTGAACACCAAGGTCCCACCTGGCTCCAGCACGCGGAAGCACTCGGCAAAGCCTTGGCGCAGGTCTTCGCGCCAGTCTGGTCCTAGCTTTCCGTACTTGGCTCCAAGCCATGATTTCGGTCCCGCATGGACAAGGTGAGGCGGATCAAACGCCACCAGCTTGAAGGCCCCATCTGGGAAGGTCAGAGCGCGAAAGTCCATCAGACAGTCGGGCTCGATGCGCAGCACGCGCTGGCCAGTCGCATTGCCGCGTGAGTTGTCAGTGACGGTGATGGTTTCGCGGCGCTGATCCACGAACACCGCGCGCGGGTCTGCTTTGTCGAACCACATCATTCGACTGCCGCAGCAGGCATCAAGAACCGCTGGGTTCATGCGTTGCTCCAAAAAAGAACCCCGCTCAGTGGCGGGGCTCGGGGTTGCGGTTTTGCTGCTTCTCTTGGCGAGCGCGGCGGATCTCTCGTTTAGATGGACGGGCCATTTCGTTTCTCCTGGATTCCGAATTCATTGCCATCGCTGCCCCACATGGGTACGTGCCGGCAGCTGTCACAGCGGTGAAAGTCGTAGTACCCATTGCCGTCAGCGCGGTACGTCCCTTTTTTGCAGCGCGAGCACTGCAGACCGATACGTGAGCGATACAGCGCATCTTTGGCCGCGATAAGGCTTTCTTGGGCAGCAATGATTTCGCCGTCCGTCAGGTGTTGGGGGTCGTCCCCTGGTGGCAGTGGCGCCGCGGCGAGCATTCGCATGTACATACGCCGGTTGTTTGAGTCCCAGCGATCTGGTGCACACGGATGGCTTTTCTGGCTGCGAACAGTTGCCAGCTGGGCTTCTGTCGGCTCCACAGGCACCAGCTTCCAGCCCTGCACCACGGTCCGCCTGACTGGATCGGGTAGGGTGAGGGAGTAGTCCGGCGGGATAACGTCTTTGACCGTCTTGCAGGCGGGGCAGACATGGCGGTATCCCTTTCCTGGTGGGATGTAGAGGCCAGTCGGCGGGTCGTGCTCCGGATGGATGCACGTTTTGTCTGATGGCAAGTCGAAGAACATCACTCGCCCCCTTGCGCTGCTTGGTTTGCGCGCCTGTCAGCCTCCTGGCCCTGTTGCCAGTACATATTCAGGGCCAATTCGATTGCATTCATTGCTGCACCTGCCGCCACGCCGCCATGCTTCCTGTTGTCCAGTGCATAGTGAAAATCGCGCACGGCTTGGCGCACCAATCGCAGCGCATCCTGCTCACTCGCTGCTAGTGCCGCATCCCGCGCGTCTGCCTGCGCCTGGGGTGATTGACCATCCCACCACCAGCCAACAAAGCCGCCATGGTTGATGAAGCCACGTTCTGGCTGCGCACCTTCCACGGGCTTCTCCAGCGCGTAGCCGGTGATCTGGTAGCCGCGCTCCTGCAGGCTCTTGAGCTTCAATGAGGCAACGTGGCAGAAGGCGGGCACCGCCTGCGCGGGAAGTCCGGTAGCAGTAGCCAGCAGGGCGCGCAGCTTGGATTCGATTGACCTCACAGTTTCCTGCTCCTGTGCGGAAGACTTATCCGATAGCTCTTTTGGTTGCCCTGTGTAAATCAAGACTGCCGTTGATGCCCTTTGGATGGACGCCATCTCAACCAGCCGCATCAATTCGCTGACGGCTGCATCAGGCTCAGGCAACACCACTGGCACGGCTGCTGGGGTGGCGTCAAGCGCGGCGCGGGCCTGCCACACATCCCAGCCAAACTGGATGTAGTCATCGTCGCCGCCATAGAACCCGTCTTTAAAAGAGAAGTCGGACGGGACGTAGTGATGGTTGTCAATCAGCTCGCGCTCAAAGGCGGCGCGGTCATCAGGAACTGCCACGGCTGCGGGCGCTGCCTCTGGGGTACGGGGGATGTGAGGAAAGTCAGCCCACCAGTTCACAGCGCTCAAGAAGTCATGCGCGCTGATGTGATACCTGTCTTCGTCGCATGGCGTCTGGTCTTCTGCTGCAAATTGCGCAGTGATGAAATCAGAGCGGAAGAAATCACGCACATCCTGCGCATTTTTGGGCCATGCAATGGGCTGCGCTGCCAGCACAGGGGCTGGCTCCTGAATCTGGTGCAGGCACTGGCCGCGGGCTTCAATAGCCGCTTCATATCCCAGCACCCACATAGCCTTGTCATTGGTGTTCAAGCAGTCAGGTGCATCTGCGATCGTGATCTTGTCTTGCATATAGGTGGCTCCCAGAATGAGAAAAGCCCGCGGCGGCGGGCTGGGGTGTTGGTTAGGTGACTGATGCCTGTTGCTTCACGTTGTCGTAGGCCTTGATTCCCCACGCGATGGCATAGCAGTTCCATAGGAAATGGAATTTGAATTCCTTGCAGTTCCACTCCCAGCAGTCATCCATCTGAAAGCCAGGCACGTCATCACATCGAAAGTCGCGGGCAGCGTCGTAGGCTCGTACTTCGCCATCATCGGCAGTCGATAGAACTTCATCGTTCAGAGCGCTCCAAAGCGCTGCCTTGTCGTCGCTGAATTGGTCGTGCTCCGCCTGGGTGCTGTATTCAGCATCGGGTTCACTGCACTCAACCCAGCTATCAAATGCCTCTTTGACATGCTCCCGAAAGCTATCGGCACTGAACTCCATGACATCCCTTGGTGCCGGTGCGAGCAGCTTCTCGTCCCAATAGCCAGGGTTGATTGCCAGTTGATCAGCGCGGCCTGTTTTGTTGTAGTGCTCTTGATCTGTGCGAAAGAACGTGAACATGTCCTGCAAGCGTCGGAATACGAAAGTTCCCATGTCGCCATCAATGCACAGCGTGCCAGGCCAAGTGATGATGTCGAACCAGTAGGCGCGGCTGGAGGGATCTTTGAACCGCAAATGACGGTTCACACCGTCGTCGCGCATGACTTCCATCTGGTGCGCTTGCGCATCCTTGAGGAAGCGATCCTCGGTGCATGCAATTTCTCGGGGCATTCGTGTCTCCAGAAAGCAAAAAGCCCGCTCAATGGCGGGCAGGTGATGGGTGGATAGGTAGTGACTGGTCGTCCTGACCAACGTCGGCTGAAGCGATGGCAAGCAGCGAGCCGTCTATAGACTGGGGATCCTTGTAGTCAGCAAGACGATCTGGGGTATAGCAATAGCTCCATCAGGTCTGTCTTGGCCACAACGGTGACAAGTCCAGCTGCCACGAGTGCGCGTACAAAGCCGAACCCGTGCTGACGAGCGTTCTCCAGCTGTATCGCCGATTCCGGCTTCTTGTCATAGGCTGCGCGAACCCTGTCAACGATGATCTTCCAATCAGCGTGAAGATTTTCTGGCAACAGTTCGTAGCGATATGCCTGTACGGGTTGTGAAGCATTGCTCGCCATGTCTGCTCCTCGGTGACTCGGCCTATAGATTACGCTTCTTCATTCCTGGAACGCTTTCTATGGAATGAAAAAAGCGGGTGGTGGGCTGTGGTGATTACGGGTGAAACGCTCGTTGCGAGGGCGCTATGTGCTTTTGCTGTAGGGCATGTGGTAGCTTGGGTTTGCAACGGGATCGAGTTCGATGGATATATCCGGATAGTTGCCCCCGGATACGTGCACCCGATCTCGCCCAGCATTTTTGGCTTCGTAAAGAAGCCGATCGGCCTCTCGCAGGGCTTGATCTAATGGCGTGTTGCTGTCGAGCGCTGAAATCCCGAAGCTCAGGGTCAACGTGTAGCCTGATGGGAGAACTTCATTGTTCAAGCGGAGGTCGCGCTGGATGCGAAGGGCAATGGCCTCGGCATCTTTCAGTGAAATCTCCGTCAGCAAAAGCACAAACTCTTCCCCGCCGAACCGTGCGACAAGGTCGTTCTCCCGCACGCTGTCTTTAAGAGTCGTTGAAACCAGTTGCAGAACCTCATCGCCGCGCTTGTGGCCCCAGGAGTCGTTAATGCGCTTGAAGTGATCTATATCGCAGGCCAGCACGGCCATCGGATAGAGCCGTATGTCAGCGAGGCGCTGCTGGGCATATTCTTGAAAAGAGCGGCGATTCAGCAACTGGGTCAACGCATCAAGGTCTCGCTCACGTCGTAGCTTGTCTACCGTTTCCTTCGCGGCAATAGCAGTCATCACCAAGCTGAAGAGCAGCGCGAAGTTCAAGATGCTCACCAGCGTTAGGAGCCAGTAGGGCGACTTTGGCAATGACCGAAGATCCGAGTAGCCCAGCAGCCAGATCAAACCGGGCCGAGTGAAGGTATAGGTAGTGAATGCGATGCTTAGCCAGAGCAGCAATTTATCGAGCCAGTGTAAAGAGCTCATCCTTGAGCGGACCTGCAGGATAGGCAGCATTAGAACCAAGCCCGAGCCTATACTGAAGGAACAGATGCGAACCCAAGGAATCGGATTCACCCAGCTGAAGTGATACACAACGGCTAAGGTGACGATGGAGATCTGCAGTGCAATGTGCGGATGCGTTGATACACGCCACCTGTCCGCCCAGCACTTCGCAAGACACCAGGCTCCCAGCAGATAGATGCTGCCAATCAATAGCGCATAGCGCGTGAGCACCTCAAGGGGAATCAAGGTTTGAGCAGCGAGGGGCAGTGCCGTGAGCGAATAGGCGCAGGCTTGCCAAAACAGAAAGCGCTGGGATCGTTGGTTAAACCAAGCAACCATCAGGACGGCAGCAAGAACCAGTAGCGCCAGAGGTGGTGTCAGTACCAACAAGTTGTAATTCGCGGACATCTGACCAGAGCCTCCCCGATCAAAGAGCAATCATTTCAACCCTGAGCGTTAAACGGCGATCTGGAATCTCGATGCTCGTATTTTCGCTTTTGTCACAAATTATTACGCCACCGCAGGCTGATAGATTGCTGTCAGCCGAACTCTTGTTACGAGCACAAAAGCAGCCAAAAGTCATCAAAAGCGGCCTCAGTTGCACGAATGAAAATCGTTCCAAATGTGTAGCCTTGTCTTCGCGGGTGGCACTGTGTGCAGATCAGATTTTTGATAACTCAGGCGACTACCTTTTTGATCTCTATCAACTGGACTTCCAGCCATCCCGCCTTGACGGTCAGCTCTTTGCATTGTTGAGCTGCCTCCTGAAGGATGTAGGGCTTGCTACGCACTGCAGTGCGCTTGGCTGTGCGCAGCCATGCGGTTTCATCAAACGGCTCCGGCGGATTGCCTCCGGCCTTTTGCGCCATCTGGCAAAGCCGCTCGTGCGCCTGCTTTGCCTCATCCAGCATTCCGGGCTTGATGCCCGAGACGCGCCAGCCTTTGTGAACGGACACCGCATCCGCCGTGGCAGCCAGGCGGCGCTGGCGCTCGAGTTCCATTCCTTGAGCTCGCATAGCGGCCATGCGGGAATCGGTGATGGGGTCGCCGTTGTGATTCACGAAAGTCAGACCCATGGAGGCCTCCAAAGAAAAGCCCACTCTTTGGCGGGTGTATGGTTATTAGAAAAAATCAATCCCAAGTCAGTAAACGGTTGGTTACATTCAGCGCTTTGCTTTGTTCACCTGAGTACGGACCGGGTATGGCACTTGATGATCGAACGCGCAGATTGCTTGAGGAGTGGGAGGTCAAGCACGGTCTGTCAGTCATCCAAAAGAGGCTTGATATGGGCTTGTTTGAGTTCGACCGTGAAAAGCAAAAGAATTGCTATTTATGGCTTAAGGCACGACAAGTCACTCTCTGGACTTCTATTGCTGGCCGACTTGCTTTAGGAAGTGCCGCAGTGGCTGCGTTAGTCGTTGCTTTCACACCTGCGCTGAAGTGATGCGTGGCCGCTGGCGCTGGCAGCCCGCGTGGCGGGCAGGTCACCCAGGCCGTTGCGGCCTTCGCCGCCAAGGGCTTCGATCAGGTCGGGAATCAAGCGCGAGAGCTCGCCGGTGGCAATGGCCACATCGGTATCGAAGCCGCCATCGTCCTGGCTGTTGCCGTCCATGACTGCATCCAGCAGCGCGATGTTCTTGATCTGCAGGCCTTCGGTCAGCACAAAGCTCACGCGGTCATCCCAGGTCATCGCCAGCTTGGTGGGCAGCTTGCCTTGCTCGATGTGCTTGCGGACTTCATCAATATCCAGCGGGTGGCGGGCGTAGCGCACCACGGCCTTGGACTCGTCGCATGCTTTCAGCTCCGTTTCTCGATCCGCGCTGAAGCCGGCGGGCGGCTCCTGTGTCATCAGCCAGTGCGCCATGGCGGCCTGTGGGCTGGTCTGGGTATCCAGCAGTGCCAGGGCAAAGCCGGGCAGGCCTTCGACCAGCAGCGTTACCACCTCGTCGGCGCGCCCCTGAGCGCTGGTATCAAGTACCAGGGTGCGCGCCTGCGGATCGATCCAGACCCACATGCTGCCCTGCTTGGTGAAGGCCATGGGCAGCAGATCGAGCTTGGCCTCGTCCTTGAGGTCGCGCTTTTCCTTCTTGCCGGGCTTGCGACCCTCGGTCTTTTCGATGTGCTCGGCCTTCTCGTTGACCTTGCGGTTGAGCACGCTGGCAGGCAGCACCTTGGCCTCGGTCATGAAGCGCATGACCCACTGACCAGCCACGGATTCGACCAGCAGGCCGTGCTGCTCTCCGCGCGGCGGCACCCAGCCGATGGAGCGCTCCTGCGTGGCGCCGCACTCCTCAAAGACTGTCTTTTGCAGGGCATCCTCCAGCGCCTGCAGATCGCTTTGCCAGCTTTCGGCAATGCGGTAAATGATCATGCTCTTGAACATCAGGACTCCAGAAAAGAGAAAGCCACCGGATCGGTGGCAGGTGGGGTGGAGAATGGCGCTCGGATCACGGCAGCACCTTCAGGCATTGCACGGTCTTGTCATCAATCCACTGGGCATACATGCCCGGACAGGCGAACTCGTTGCGCAGGCTTTGGGTGATGGTCTGGTGCGCATCAGCCTGGACATCAGGCGCCGCTAGCCAGGCCACAAGAAGCAGGGCGCCAACGATGACCAGCAGGGATTCAACAATCGTCTTCAGCATGAGGATCTCCTGTTTAAAAATCGTGTCCAGCTATCCAAGCTGAACGCTCAGAGGGGCCAGGCTTCTGGCGTGAGTGCGATCACCACGGCCGCTCCGACCAGGCAGAAGAGGCCGAAGCCGGTGAGCGCCCATTGAGCCGCGAGCAGCAGCTTTCTGGTGTGGGCAGGGGATGGAGTCGAATGCATGGAATCTCCTGTGGACAAAGAAAAAGCCCGCGAGCGGTTGCTGCGGGCTTGAATAGAGTGCCGGTGACCTTTTGGGTCGTGCCTGGTAAAGAGGGTCAGAGGGAGGGAGGAGAGATGCCCAGGCCCGGCATAACAGGTAGATGGGGCGGAATTCTGCATGATGCTTTTCAGGTGTTCAATAGGAGTTCGGCTTACCTAAAACTGGTACGAAAGAGAAAGTCTGCGAGCGGTTGCTGCGGGCTTGAATAAAGAGCCGGTGACCTTTCGGTCTTGCCTGGGTGAGCAAAAGGGAGTGAAAAGGTGCCCCAAGCCCGGCGAAACTGGTATATGACGCAGCAGTTTTCCCATGGTTAAAGAAAAGGTTCTGCGCCCTCTGGCGTGACCACTGTCGCTCACGACGCAAAGCGCCGTGCTCCCAATTGACGGCAGCCCAGGCCCATTCCTGAGATACCGTACCTGCTTGAGTGGCCACACCGGATGGCTCTGGCTTTGGTTTAAAAGAAGCCACCCCGCGGAGGGTGGCTTAAGGAGGCTTCTCTCACACCTGAGTAGCTGCACTCATTCAAAGACATCAATTAAGGTGAATGCTTTCACCAATTGCAGGTGTTGCCAGTATTTTCTATTGATTGAAGTAAATTAATACATATTTGCTATTTTGATGAACCCTCTATGGCCCTGCGGGGAGAGGTACATGCGAGGCCTAAGCCTGTAAGTGCCTATTGCTTGGCGAGTAGCAGTTTTGTCGCGCGGGTGGTGGTTGGACTCGAGTGCATGTGGTCTCCTGTGGGCAAAAGAAAAAGCCCGCGAGCGGTTGCTGCGGGCTTGAATAAAGAGCCGGTGACCTTTCGGGTCTGTCTGGGCAATGGTTCAGAGAGGGAGGGAGGAGATAAACCCCAGACCCGGCTGGAAACTAGAATGGGTCATCAGACTGGAGGTGCCTCATGACCCAGGAGGAATCTGGCGCATTTGCTGCGATGTCGATGATCTTGACCGCAGTCGTCAAGGCGTTACCGCGCGAGACTGCCCATCAAGCGGCGAGGGAGCTGCGCGCTGCACAACTGGATGCCAAGCATCAGGACGGGCCTGATAGAACGGATCCCGAGTTCAGGCATGGCCGCGATCACTTGGTGAATGCGTATCGCGAGCTTCTCAATAACGTGGCCGAGGGCAACGTCTACCTTGTCGGTGGTGTGAAGAAGTAAAACTGACTTGCCATCTGGCGTGACCACTGTCGCCACGACGCAAGCGCCGTGCTCCTGATCGACGCCAGCCCAGGCCCATTCCTGAGCTGCCGTACCTGCTCGAGCAGTCACGCCAGATAGCCCCCGCTACTTTCCCGGGGTGTTCATGATGGGCACCTAAGACCGGTGCGATTACCCTCTTGCAGTATTCCAGCCGGGCCTTGCAGGCCTGGTTTGTAAGAACCGGGGAGCCGACCCCCGGCACCATCAAGAAAAAGAGCGGATCACCCGGCTTGCGGTCTGTCGGTGGCGGCATCTCGGATTGCCAAACTCCACACCCGGTTTCAGTTTTTCAGTGCCGCGCTCTTTCTTGATGGCCCCGCTGTAGCCCTGCGGGGGAGGGCACATGCATGGCCGCATGCTGGCTCAACGCTCACATTTCAATCTCCATCAGGTCGTCGCAGGCAGCAGAAGCCCATGCTCGCGGCAATAGGCCATCTCTTCGTCGTAGTCGGAATCCACCAGCACCAGCGTGCCGTCAGGGGCGTAAATGTCTCGCTTCGGGGAACCCATGGCGCGCTCTGTGCGCTCCACTCGGTAGCCGTGCCGCGCCCAGCATCCGTTGGGGCTGTTGGGGTTGGGAGGCTGCTGGGTGGTGTTGACTGTTTCCATAGCTTTGAAGTCCGTGTGCCTATGCATTCAGCAAGTGCGCCTTAATGAAGGGCCCGAAAAACGGGTTGTCGCCTTTTTTGTATTCCAGGCGGATACGGTCGCCAGGGTGGAAGCCACCAGGCGGCGCAATATGGGCATCCACTCGAACGTCAAATCCCATGTCTCCACTGCGCACAGTCAGGCTCCAGGCTCCGCTGACGAATTGCTCGGCGCACTGCACAGTGGCGCCCAGGAAAGAGGTCTGCAGGGTGGCTGTCACCACCTCATCCTGCTTTTTGGCAGGAATCAGGTTGTCCACCTTCTTAGGCAACTCAGCCCATGCAAGCGTTTCGTCGGCGCCGTCACTGTTTCGCAGTGGCCGCAGTTCGATATCACGATAGACGACGGTGTTTCGCGGGTCGGGAGGGCAGGTGCGGTCGCCAAACTTGAAGGTGGAGAGGGGGCGCCCTACCCAGTCGGCAGGGATCGCGTGCGCTCCCGGTGTGGCGCGACCGAGGATTTCCAGCAGACAGCCGTTGTTGACGGGGTACTCCAAGTCGTTGACGACGATAGCCAAATCACCAGGCTTGCACTGCATTTCTTCTCCAATAACTGTGTATTTGTACAGTATCTTAGGGTGAGGTTCGGGCCTGGTCAACGTTTAAATATCACTTGATACGGTCGGGTTCTGAGTACTAAAACGATCTTTTATCTTGAAGAGTTGCATATCTGTAGCGATCAACCCGCAGCCCCGCACGCGATGCTGTGGGTTGATTCCCGGGTAACGCTCCGGGCGGCGCCGCTGCTGCGGTGGGCTTTGCTGTTCTTGGTATCCCTGAAAACCTCACCTGTTTGTCCGTGTACCGCGCTTAGGCAGGACTGGAGCCGGGTAGGACTACCCGCGCAGAGCAGCGGCCGTGCCCGCTGGTGCTTGTGCCCGGGGACGCTGCGCATTGGTGCGGCGAACTACATGGGCATTTATGGAGCTGAGAGCAGATTGAATGGGGTGGTCATCTGAGATACTTGCGGTGGGCGCCCGACAACGCCCACTGCGGCTCGTCAAGCCGCTTAAGGTGATGACTGGTGTTGCTGGATGGCTGTCCATCCTTCGCCCGCTCTGCGATAAGAGCGGCAACATCAATCTCAGAGCCGAAGCCAGACTCCTATTCGCGGTAAGAGGCTGGCCGCGCTAGCAACGGCGCGTAATAAGTCGTAGCGGGTTATTGACCCGTGGCCACGGGTCTTCACCGGAGCAATCCAATGAAGACTTCTGTGCGTGTGAGCATCAACATCGATGTAGCCAAGTGCATTCGTGCAATCGGTTTTGTCGTGTTCCTATTGATGCTGTGACCGAGTGGGGCAGGGCGGGAAACCGCCCTGCTACCCGCTGAACTTCTTTCGCGCTCTCAGCGACCACCCCAATCAATCTGTTCTCAAGCTCTCTTTTTAAAGACCTGAAGTGCTGGCTCGATCACTTGGCACCCGTCACACTGGTTTGGTGACGGGATTGAATGTATCAAATGATATTGATTGAGTCAATATCAAAAGATACTTTTTTGACGAAAAAAAAGCCGACAACTGTCGGCTGGTTACATCATTAGGTCTTCAACTTCCGGCGGTCATGGCTTCATTGGCTTCATGAAGCATGCTGGCAATGAGGCGCAGAGTCGTGTGCAGACTGGCGTTATCGTCCTTGATGTTCATTGCGCAGAGCTCGGCCAAGTCTGCAGCCGTTTCCAGCCGCCCTCGGCAGAATGCTTCCCGCTCCTGCTTGGTAGCAAGGCACAGCGTCCCTCCTCCATGGTGGAAAAGCTGTATGGACTCCTCTGAGGAGGGGCTGCTGCTCACAAATACCTCATGAAAATACTGTTGTTCCGTACAGTATTCATGGGCGAGGCGAGTTTGTCAATTTGTCGGAAAGTCAAAAAATCGGGCGTTACGCGCGTGTTTGTGGGAGTTCCAGCATGCCGCGCAGCAGGTTTTCTATGCGTCGAACCTCAGCGGGCTCCAGTTTTGCAATAGCTGCTACCACTTCCCGCGATAGTGCTCGCTCTTGGAATTTTGTGTCGCTAAACCAGCCCGTGGCGCCAGGCAGTTGCTCGCAGAGAACGATAGTTTTTTCAGTGATCGGCCGAATGCCAGAAATCATGTGGTTCACGTAACCACCATCTTTGTACCCCAGCGCACGACCCAAGGCGGCGCGCCCACCCATGTGATCAGCTAACGCAGCTAGGCGTTCGCGTCTGAAGGTGTCAACAGCATCTTTGTCCATCCGAACAGGATAGACAGGCCGTATCTTATGGTACAGATCTGATGACATATCAAAAGGTACGCAATGAGTATCAAAAGATATAGAATCGGCGCATGAGCAAACTTACGCCATGCCCTGAATTGAGGACGTACCTTGAGTCCGAAGGTGCGCTATCCATAGCCCAGCTCCGCGAGAGTGTTGGCGCGAAGAAAGACGACCAGATTCGTCATTGGCGGGATGGCATTCGCCGCCCAAAGCCGATAACTGCGGTTGCCATTGAGCAGGCAACGCAGGGTGCAGTCCCGCGCCAAGTTTGGTATCCCAAAGACTGGGAGCAAATTTGGCCTGAGCTGGCGCAGCCATCCACTTCAACAAAGGAGATGGGCAATGACTGAAACCACCAAGTGCATTACGCAACTCACTCACCTGTCCAAGGCTCAGAACACGGCGCTTGCTGCTGTTCTGGACGCGCTCAAGGGTCTTCCTCCCGAGGACGCTCAGGAGGTCTTGGACCATGCGATCGAGCACCTGGCTGCCGATGATCAACCCCCGATGTTTGCCCGCGGCATCGCTGGCCCGCTGGGAAAGCTGATCTGCGCCGTCAAAACCAAGATTGATGACGTCACCTATGGCCTGTGGCTGCAGTACTGCGCTGCGCGCGGCCTGGATACCGCATGCGTGCTGCGCGACTGCATCTACGCCCTGGTGCACGGCAAGACGTATCGGCAAATGGTGATGGAGAAGATGAACCATGAAGCCAATCGTATTGATGCAATGGCTCGGCTCATAGGTCCATTTGGGGCCCCCGAACTCATGGGGGACCGCAAGCAATGAATCTGACTTCGACCATGACGGCGGCGGCTGTGCCGCTGACGATGAGCAGCCGCGAGATTGCGGAGCTGACGGGCAAGGAACTGGGCCATGTGAACCGCGACATTCGCGCGATGCTGGACAGCCTGCAAGATGATCCAGAACTGGAGCATGTGCGCGAAGACCAGGACGGGCGGGGTTACACCACTGCTTTCCAGCTGGGCCGCGAGCTGACCTACACGCTGCTGGCTGGCTACAACGTGGTGCTTCGCCGCCGCGTCATTGCACGCTGGCAGGAGCTGGAGGCTCAGCAGGCCCCCAAGCTGCCCCAGACCATGGCCCAGGCGCTGCGCCTTGCCGCAGAGCAGGCCGAACAGATTGAAGCGCAACAGGAGCAGCTGGCGCTGGCCGCGCCCAAGGTAGCCTTTGTGGATCGCTATGTCGCAGCCACGAGTGGCGAGAAGGGATTCCGCGAGGTCTGCAAGCTACTGGGCGCCAATGAACATGAGTTCAGCGAATTCCTGGCGCGGGCCAAGATCATGTACCGCCTTGCCGGGAAGATGACGCCCCACGCAGAGCACCTGGCTGCCGGCCGCTTCAAGGTGAAGACGGGCACGGCGCCGCGCAATGAGCATGCCTACGCACAAGCCAAGTTCACCCCCAAGGGTGTGGAATGGGTTGCAGGCCTGTGGGGTTCGCACAAGGCCAGGCTGGCGCAGGAAGGCAGCGCCAGCGCATGAGCACCATTAGCACCTATCTGGATCGGCCAGTGGCCTTTCAGCGCGTTTTCGTGAATCTGGGCGCGGGCATCACCGGCGCCTTGATGCTGTCTCAGGCTATCTACTGGGCCCGTCGCACGGAAGAGGAAGGCTGGTTCTACAAGACCATCACGGAGTGGACCGAAGAAACCGGACTGTCCCGCACAGAGCAAGAGAATGCTCGCGCCAAGCTGCAGAAGCTCGGGGTTTTGGAAATTGACCGCCGCGGTATCCCCGCCAAGCTGTACTTCCGTGTGGACTTCGACGCCCTGCAGAACGCCTTGGAAGCCACCCCCCCTGAAAACAAGATTGCAGGAAACCTGCAAACTGGATTGCAGCAAACCCGCAAACAAGATGCGACCGAACATGCAAGCAAGTCGCCGGGTAAGCCGCAAACTAATATAGGAAAGACTACCAAGAAGACTACAGCAGAGACTACTCCAGAGAATTCTTCGTCCGGGGCTCCCGCCCCAGCCGCCCCGATGCAGGTAGCGGCACCCAACGGCACGGTTTATGAGATTCCAGGAGAGCTGCGCTACCCCGGACCCGAGGCCAAGAGCCACAAGACCTGGATTGCCTACGCAATTGCCTACCAGCAGCGCTACGGCACTTGGCCGCTGTGGAACAAGACGGTGGCGGGCAAGATCACCCAATTCATTGACCGCGTAGGCGCAGAGCTGGCGCCGCGCGTGGCGGTGCATTACGTGCGCCGGGTGCAAGAAGACTTCATCGTCAAGCAGATGCATTCCGTGGGGATGCTGGTTCAAAGCTCGGAGAAGTGGGCAACCCAGTTCCAGACGGGCACCAGCATGACCAGCGCCCGTGCCAAGCAAGCCGACCAGTTGGATGCAAACGCCAGCGTGGCAGACGAGGCAATGGCCATCCTTCGCGCCCAGCGCTCTGCGAAGCAAGGAGGCTTTGATGCTGAATGACGCAGAACTGTCTCGCCTGTGCTCGCAACTGGCCCTGACCTCTGAGGCAATGGGGCATGCGCTGTCTCCTGCCGCTGCAGCGATGATGGCCGATGACCTGAGCATTTACCCGCTGCAAGCTCTGGAGCGTGCACTGAAGCGCGTGCGCGCACAGCACACGGGCAAGCTCGGAACCAAGGTGGTTCTGGATCAGCTTGAAGCT
>NZ_BBXH01000002.1:0-57228 GCF_001010305.1 Comamonas sp. E6 | reverse complement strand
CCGCATCCCCACTAGCCCCCGGCGGGTCAGTTTTGCGTGGAAATTAACACACCAGCCCCATGTTCTGGGGAACGATGCTGGAGCCCATTGTGGCGGCTCACTACACCAAGCGCACAGGCAACAAGGTGCGCAGAGTGAATGCGGTTTTGCAGCATCCTGAGCATCCTTGGATGCTGGCTAACGTGGATCGTGAAGTGGTCGGCTCTTCGGCGGTGCAGCTTCTGGAATGCAAAACTGCAGGTATCCATGGCGCCCGCCTGTGGCGTGACGGTGTTCCCGAGTATGTGCAACTGCAGGTGATGCACCAGTTGGCCGTGACTGGCCATCGTGCTGCTGACGTAGCTGTGCTGGTCGGCGGTCAGGAGCTGCGAATCTTACGGATTGAGCGAGACGAGACATTGATTGCTCGACTGATCGAAATGGAGCACGCATTCTGGCAAATGGTGGGGAGCAAAACGCCGCCTGCTGGCGATGGATCGGACAGTGCAGAAAAAGCCTTGCGTAGCCTCTATCCAAACAGTTCAGGCGATGACGTAGACATGAGTGATGACCCAGAGCTCAATGCCACGTTTGAAGCCTTGTTAGCGGCACGTGAGCAGCTTGAAGTGGCACAGAAAAATGAAGCCCGCTTGCGCCAGGCCATCCAGATCCATATGGGAGAAGCGGGCAAAGCAACGTTTGCCTGCGGCGGCAGCGTGACATGGCGGCGCAGCAAGGATGGCCAAGTGTTCAATACGGCGCAGTTCAACAAAGACCATCCAGAGTTGGCCAAGGCCTACCTGTCCACGCGGGCTGGTGCTCGGCGATTTTGCGTCAATGAAACGTGAGCGGTGACTCACGGCCCTTTTTATCCATCCCCCTCTGCTCTCTGCGGTTCACAGCCCCAGAGAGCTTTCTTTTTTGGAGCAAGACATGATCAAAGGTTTGATGATCACCCCGCCTGTGATTGGCAGGATTTCGATTGGCAAGGTGGTGGAGAAGAACGGCAAGCGTCTGCCAGAAAAGGACGATGAGTTCACCATCACCACGCAGGTGCAGCAGCGAGGCCAGTGGGTGCTACACCCTTTGGATGAGGCTTTGCGCCAGAGCCAAGCACCTGGTCAAGTTTCCTGCGGCATAAAAGAAGGCACAGAGCCTTCCGATGTGCAAAGTGAAACGTCAGCAAGCGCTACCCAAACTCGCACAGGCAAACGCTCACTCAAAGACAAGATGGGTGTGGCAGATACGCCAACGGCTGCACCGAGCACGACAAGGCGCAAGCTGCGCAGCATCCCAGTGCGGGTGCTGTTCAATGATCCAGATTTGAACCTACGAGCTGATTACTGCATGTTCGATCGCAGTACCGCTCGCCCGCTGTGCGTCGGCAATGGCGAGAGCTGCAAGCGTGTGACAGACAAAGGTCTGGAAGAGTTGGCCTGCCCTGGTCCGGATACATGCCGGTTTGGCATGGGCCATTGCAAGCCCTACGGCCGCTTGAACGTGAGTATTGGCGACAGCGATGAGTTGGGCAGCTTTGTATTCAGAACCACGGGCTTCAACAGCATTCGCACTCTGGCAGCGCGGCTGCAATATTTCGCTGCAGTCTCTGGTGGCAACCTGGCCTGCATGCCGCTGGAGCTCAAGCTGCGTGGCAAGTCCACCACGCAGTCGCATCGATCGGCCATCTATTACGCGGACTTGGTGGTGCGTACTGGTGCCTCTTTGAACGAGGCCATTGGGCAAGCCCACACCTTGGCGGCTGAGCGCTTGGCAGCCGGGTTTGATCAGTCTGCCTTGGACGGAGCCGCACGACAGGGCTTTGCCAATGGCAACTTTGAAGATGCGCCCGATGAGGGGGTTGAGATTGTGGAAGAGTTTTATCCCGAAGAGTGCGAAACACCCACCGCCCCTACTACAGCTGCAGCCAATGAGCACTGGCCCCCTATCGCTCAGGCCAGTCAGCGAAATGGTACGCATAGTCCGTATCCGCAAAAGCAGTGGCTGTGACGACCGTAGCACTTAAAGCAGTGTTTCTACACACCGTGATCGCTATCACGGTGTGCTTTTGCACTGTGGCCAAGCATGCTACGAATCGTAACCATTGCGTCCCATGGCAAGCAAACCAATGACCAATGCAGACCGATCTCCAGTGCTCAAGGCATTTGGGCAGGCCGTGCGTGAGTGCCGAAGCGCGCGAGGGTTTTCTCAGGAAGGTTTTGCGCATTACTGCGGCTTGGATCGCAGCTACATGGGTGGCGTGGAGCGTGGTGAGCGCAATGTGACGCTGGTCAACATGGAGCGCATCATCGCCGCCCTTGATATGAAACCATCCGAATTCTTCCTGACTTTGGATGGACATTTCCGGGACCTCGCCGTACAACGCGATGCTGCGCATTTAAACGACTTTGCGCCTTATTTCCGACCTGGAATTCCTCGAAAAACACCCTAAAGCTCAGACTTTTCTCCGCCCTCTTTTCAAGGTGTGAAGAGTGCGTGTGTATTTTCATTTCAAATTTAAGAGATGGCCCTATGAAAAAACGAATACTTCTTTGTTCAGCCTTAAGCTTCGCATTGACCGGCTGTAACTCTTCCCCAAGCAATAGCGATCTAGAAGCTTATCTAGAGCCCAAGTTCGATAGCTGCAAAAATCTCAAAATCGTAGACATCAAAAAGACCAATGGCTATCAAGAGGATGGCTACTATAGGGTGGAATTTTCTTACGGATTGGAACTTAAAGATTCCAGCCTATTAGATACTATGCGCAATCAATGGAAAGAAGAAAAAGAAGAATCAGAAAGACGACTAGAGAAAAATAAAAAATTTCTCGAAACAAGAGAAACACTTGAAGCGGAAATAAAAAAAATAGCAGATGAATTCGAACTGCATGCACCTTACATGCCCTCTTCCGATGAAATTATTGTCTTTAAACGAGGGCTATCCGCAGAGATAGCGCCAGAAATACCATTACCCCTTCAAGAAAAGATTAATATCTGGAAAAAACTTGTAGAATCTAGAGAACAAGAGATAAATAATCAAAAGCCATTCAAAATTTTTGGCAATGAAGAGACTATTATTTACAGAAACTACTACAACGGCTGCAATCCTAGTGTGAAACAATTCACAAAAAATCTTTTTGAAGGACAACAACTCGCATCATTACGTAGTGAGAACAAAGATCCAGAACTTTTATTTGACGAATATAAAGTAAAAGTAACTTTGACAATTCCAATGCGAAAAACAGAAAATGGGTGGCGTGTAATCAGCGATAACTGATTACCACGAAGCAGTGATCGGCACTAACTGGCGCAGTCAGTGCCGATCACATGCCTTTATTTTTTTGTAGGTGCTTTCGCCGACACCCTTAAATTTTAGGCGCAACAACACTCGCTTGAATGAAAAAATCCTGTAGCCGCCTTCGCGGAATAAGTGAATCACCCCGGGTTTGAACTGTCCCCAGAAGTTGGTCGGTTACCGTCCCGCCAACTAGGCGGTGTTTCTCAGCCAGTATCCCACCGCGTGGCGCCCAGGTCTATCCGCACTCCGGTGGACTTCTGGCGCGAGCTGTTGCGGCTTCACTTCGCCAACCGTTCGTTGCCGCCCCTGTTCGCCCAGCACGCGGCAGGCATCATTCACGGCAAGGGGCTGTTCACCGACCAACCCGTAGCCACATGGGTGGAAATCAACAAACTGCAGACAGCTCCAAAGCAGCGCTGCTTTCGCTGTGCAAGCGATACGCGGATGTAATGGGTGATAGCGCTGAACTGAAAATGGCAGCAGCAGCATCTATCGCGAATGAATATGAGTGGCAGATCACTCAGTTCTAGAGCGTGTTATGAACTTCCGTTCAAGACACGCGGCAGCCCAAGTAGAGTGCTGCAATGCCCCGCAAGCCTTACCCGCATGACCTGCGTGAGGTCTTCAATGCGCTGCGTTGGCTGGTGCGTGCAGGTGCACCTTGGCAGCTGCTGCCCAATGACCTGCCGCCATGGGAGGCGGGATGCTCCGAGGCGATGGTGTCGGACCTGCGCTCCATCATCCGTGTGGCCCAAGGGCGCCAGGGGCAGTCCAGTGCCGCAGTGCTAGATGAGCGTACGTTGCAGTCAACCTGCGAGTGTCACCCGCGTGCGAGCTACGACAACGACAAGCGCCGCCGCGGCAGCAAGGTGCACATGGCCGTTTACTTTTACTGAACACATACGCGCACGAGGCGAATGGATCCAGGCCAAGGGCCTGTTCCACCAACAGGGCCGCCCAGTCAAGGCTGCGCCAAAGTTGCAGGATCGATTGGTGACGCCGATCAAGGCCATGCTCGAGGAAAACCTATCCTTCGGCTATCGAACGGTGGCGCATCTGCTGGGGTTCAACAAGAACACGGTGCAGCGCATCTTCTAGATAGAGGGCTGGCAGGTGCGAAAGTGCCCGGTAGGCTTCAGGCCCAGGATCCAATCCCTGCCCTCGGTGGCCAAGGCACTGAATGAGCGCTGGGCCACCGACATGTGCCGGGTCTGGGCCGGACGGGCTGGCTGGACCACGATGGCCCTGGTGATCGATTGCCACAGCCGGGAACTGCTGGGCTGGAACCTGTCGCGTAGCGGGAGATCCAAGACTGCGGAGTCAGCACTGGAGCAGGTGCTGATTGCACGGTTCGGGACACTCGGGCGTGTGCCAGCGCCGTTCCTACTGCTCTCGGACAATGGGCTGGTCTTCACCAGCCGCAGCTCCACGGCCCTGGTCAGAAGCTATGGCCTGCGCCATGAAGAATCGCTTGCCGAGTCGCTCGCCTCGCTAGTCTTGGCTCGCAGTTCATACCTCTACCATCGCGCCCGTCTCAACGCTGACGAGAAGTATGTCCTGGTGTGCCGATCAATCACCAACATCTTCGAGCGCAACCATGGCTGCTTTGGCTACCGACGGGTTACTGCAACGCTGTGCAGTTCAATGGCGGAGCCGGTCAACCACAAACGCGTACAGCGAGGAAGCAAGTTCGTCGGCAATGGCATGAATGCTTTTATTACTGCCTCAAGTCCGCCGTGTTGATATCGCATGGGTAGCTACTTCTAGTGGTGACCAGTCGGGCCTGTCGCAAAAACATCCGCGTGGAAGTCCTGTGCAAGCAGGCCCATATCGGAAGCGGCTGTGCGCACTGATTGAACCAGAGCTGGTGAGCCACAGCAGTGCACCACATGATCGTGCAGGTTGCCAAAGTGAGTGCGTAGCGCGTCATCCACCCGACCTGCGTGAGCATCCGCAGGCATATCGCCTAGGTCGGTGATGGCTGCAATGTAGCGAAACTGTGGCCAGACTTTGCGCCACTTGTCGATGGCGCTAGGAAGATACAGGCCCGAGGGGTTGCGAGCCCCCCAGATCAGCGTGATGTCGCGCTGAACCTTGCGTTTGGCTAAGTCATCAAGAACGGATTTAATGGGCGCAAATCCCGTGCCACCCGCAACGCAAATCAGGGGCCTTGCGTCATCAGGCTTCAGTGCGATGCTGCCGAATGGCAGTTCGATATCCAATGTGTCACCAGACTTCAACTGCTGAACGATAGTGCTGAAGCGACCACCAGGTACATGCCTGACATGCAATGTGATGCCATCGCTCTCATGGGGTGGATTGGCCATAGAGTAGCTGCGGCTTTCCCCGTCGTCGAGGTGAATCAGCAGGTATTGGCCGGCTTCAAATTTGGCGCGCTTGCCCACAGGCAGGCGCAGGCGCAGCAGCGAGACATCGGGTGCCGCCAGTGTATTGCTGTACACCTTGGCCGTAAAACGTTTTCGGGCTTCCGGGTCGAGACGGCGAAAGGAGCTCGGGTGGATACGTATATCGCTGGCTGCAGTGCAGCCGCACAGCAGCACTTGTTCCGAGGCGCAGAGTTCGTTTCGCACGGCCATGCCATTGAAGGAGGCAATATTTCCGTCGAGCAGCGTACTCGCACAGTTGCCACAGCTACCTTTGCGGCAGGAATAGGGCAGCTCGATGCCGGCCTGCAGAGCTGCATCCAGTACGGATTGCCCGGGCGCGCAGGGGAACGCGATATCGGAGTCGTGGATATGGATCTGGTGGTTCATAGAGAGTCCTCAGACCGGTTGGGCTCCGAGTAGGGCTATTGTGCGTAGGAGGGCCGTGGCGTCAGCCACGCCACGGCCGGCAATGTCCATGGCGCTGCCATGGCCCACGCTGGAAAGCACCACCCTGCCACCGATAGATAGTGCGCTGGCTCCGTTAGGTGCCAGCAGCTTGATGGGGATATGGCCCTGATCGTGCAGCATGGCTACATACAGGTCGTGCTTGCGCTGTGCCAGAACCATGTCAGCTCCCATGGGGCCGTCTACTGCTAGGCCGCGCTTGCGCAGTGTCTCGACAGCGGGAACGGTGATCTGGGAGTCCTCCAGGCCGAACAACTGTCCTTCAGATGCATGAGGGTTGATCCCGAATACAGCGACTTTTGGTTTAGGCACTCCGAGTAAGGTGCATGTCTGCACGGCAGCCTGCGCCGCGTTGACCACCAACTGAGGAGAGAGCCGCTCCAATGCGCTGCGCACGCTTTCATGCAAAGTGACATGCACTATGCGCAGGCCAGCCCCCACCAGCATCAGGAATACCTGGTCTTCGTTCATGCCAAGAACATTGGCGAGCAAAGATGGGTAGCCGCTGAACGCTATGCCTGCGCGGTGAATGGCCGTTTCATGGTGAGGGCAGGCAATGACGGCATCGACTTCGCCGTTTTCGCACGCTCGGATAGCCGCTGTTGCGGATTGCACCGTAGATAGACCAGCCTGCGGGGTGATTTCTCCCCATTGAACTGGTTGTGTAAGTGTGCCGGCTTCCTCGTGAACGATGTCTTGAAGAAGCGGCTCCATTTCGCAAACCCGTGCGGCTTGCTCGAGAGCGCTCCAAGGTCCATAGACCTTGATAAGAGACCTTTCGGTGACAGACAGCTGCTGGAGAGCTTTCAGTGCGATTTCTGGGCCAATACCGTGGGGATCGCCGATGGCCAAAGCCAATCTACGGTGCACTATTGTCATAGCGGCAATGCCATCAGCGTGTCCGTCACCGTGCTGTCGCAAACCGCGATGCGTTCTTGCAGACGTAACTTGCCATCGATCGTGGTGAATTTGTCGAGGTACTCACCGCTGGCAAAGACCTCTGTTTCCCCTGTATGCATGATGCGCAGCACCATGAACGGAGTGGAAGCGCTGGCCTGTGTTGCATCGCCTGACTGGATCGAAGGCAGACCCAGGATATGGCGATAGCGGTGGCGCTCGTAGATATTGGCTTCGCGCAGCGCAGAAATTCGGTCGGTGAGCATGTCCTGCGAATCCGCCCAGACAATGCCGGCAGCAAGTCCCTCATCATGGTTGTCGACATTGGTGACGCAATAGTGGCAATCCTTGGTGAAAAAGGTTGGCCATTGCTCCATTGCATCACTGTCTATGGTCTTCGCGTAGGCGGCATTGAAGGCCGCGATTTGAATTTCATTGATCATGCTTGCATCTCCTGTCCCATATGCTTGCGGTAGGCCTTCCAAAAGCCGCGTACCGAGGTTTCCGTGGCGCGGCCCTCGCTAGAGCCTTCGTGGTCTCCGCCCATCTCGATGACTGCATCAAGGTTGGCAGCGCCTGCGATGCCACGCTGCACGAATCCACCGACAGCTCCGTCTTCCATGGAAATGAATCCGGCCGGGCCGATAAGGTTGGCCTGTTTGAGTCTGACCTTGCGTTGCTCGGCACTGTCATCTGCATAGCCAAGATAGGTCCAGTTGAGTTCCGAGCTGGAGATGCTCTTGGGCAGCAACTGACGCACGGCGATGCTGTTCTGAATCTGCTGCAGCACAAAGCCAGGGAACACAGAAAGGATCTGCAGGGTCACGCCGTCCTCGAACTCCTCAAAGCCCTCTAGAAGGCTAGGATCTTTGAGCCGGTAACGCTCGTTGTCGGAGCGGATGGCCTGGTCCTTGTACGAGTCGTCTTTGGCGCCGCGATCGATCATGGAATAGCTCACATGGTGGCCACCCGACTCGTCGACGATGACACCGCCTTTTTGTGAGAGGCGATTCAGCTCGAAGGTGGTGAAGAACATATGCAGGAGGCTGGCGTGATAGCTGTCCTTCACGTTCTCGAAGTAGAGCTTCCAGTTGTTAGGCAGCTTTTGCGTGAAGCGACCGATGACTTCTACGGGCTTGTGCAGCACGCGCTCTATGCGCTCGCAAATCTCAGGGCCAAGGTAATCCTCAATGCTGGGCACGTCCTCGGAAAAACTGCCAAAGACCAAACCGCAAAAGACAGCCACGCGGAGCTTGCGCGGGCCATGCTCTTCTTTGCAGAATGAGGCCGGCATGCCACCCTGGCCCTTGACACCTTTCTCGAAGGCAACGCCGGTCAGATCTCCCTGTCGGTTGTAGCTCCAGGCGTGATAGACGCACTGGAAACTATCCGTACGGCCCGATTTCTCCAGAGCGATGAGAGCGCCGCGATGCGCGCAGCGGTTCTCGAAGGCGTAGATTTCCTGGTCGGCATCCCGTACGACAACTATCGGTGTTTCACCGGCAAAGGTAGTGCGGAAATCACCGGCCCCGGGAATTTCAGATTCCAGGCACAAGTAGTTCCAGACCTCGCCGCGATAGATGCGCTGCTGTTCCTGATCAGCATTGGCTGTGTCGGTATAGATACCAAAAGGCACGCGCGTATTAGTGGCCCCATGCCACTGGATGATGGATTCTTGCATGTTGGTTCCTAAGAGTTAGAGCTTGACGTTGGCGGCCTTCAGCACCTTCTTCCACTTCTCGGTTTCCTGGCGGATGAACTGAGCAGTCTTGGACGGGTCCCAACCACAAGGCACGGCACCTTGTTCCTGAAAGTGCTTGCGGATGTCGTTCGATGACAGAGCCAGGGCCATCTGCTTCTGAAGCTTCTGAGCGATTTCTGCACTCGTGCCTGGGGGAGCCACAACAGAAAAGAAAGTCACGGCTTGCATGGCGGGCCATTGCTGCTCGGCGAAGGTGGGGACCTGGGGCAATATTTGAGAGCGCTGCTCGTCGGCAACGGCCAGAATGCGCACCTTGCCGGCCTGGTGGTAGGTGGCCGACGAGCTGATGTTGTCGAAAAACACATCCACATTGCCGCCGATCAAGTCAATCAGTGCCGGGGCTGTTCCCTTGTAAGGGATGACAGTCAGTTCAGTGCCAGTCAGCTGCATAAACATGGCAGCAGTCAGGTGGGATGTGGAGCCGTCGCCTTGCGTCGCCACAGTCACTTTTTTGGGATTGGCTTTGGCGTATGCGATGAACTCGCCAAGTGACTTAACAGGCAGCTTCGGGTTGATGACCAGGACGTTGGGCACTGTGGCCAAAATCGTCACCGGTACCCAGCGAGTCGGGTCGAAGCTGAGCTTTTGATAGAGGTTGTGGTTGATGGCGATGGGCCCCGGAGGGGAGGCTAGCACAGTCATTCCGTCTGGCGGTGCCCGGAACACTAGATCGGCACCGATGTTTCCACCAGCCCCGGGCTTGTTTTCAATGATCACGCCACCTGCGTAGTCCGCGCGGATTTTTTCGGCTACTAGGCGCGGCAGTACATCGGCGGTACCTCCCGCTGAGAAAGGCACGACGATCTTGAGAGGTTGATTTGACTGAGCCAGGCTACCTGTTGCAGCGACCGCAGCGGCAATGCCGATCAATGCTTCGCGTCTGCGAATAGATTCGTTGCGCATCTTGTCTCCTTCTTGTGTGGGGAACTGCAGTATGAGGATGTCGTACTTTGTGTTAAACCTGTTTTTGCGCTATGCGCAAAAATGTTGAAAACACCTTGATTTGATCGCTATGCAGGACAAGAACTTTGTGGAATCGCTGCGCAAGGGATTGGGGGTACTGACTTGCTTTGACCGTCGGCATACCCGGCTGACGCTGTCAGAGGTAGCCAGGCTCACGCAGTCCACGCCAGCATCCGCCAGACGTTCGCTCAGCACACTGGTACAGCTTGGCTATCTAGAGAGCGACGGCAAACTGTTCTGGATGCAGCCCAAATCGCTGCTGATCGCCTATTCATTTCTGTCATCGCGCCCCATGCCTGCATTGGCCCAGCCACTACTGGATGCACTGTCGGAGCGCACCAGAGAATCCGCTTCGCTTGGTACTTTGTTGGAGGACGATGCCATCATCATTGGTCGTTCGACCGCACGGCGCAGCTTGAGCACGGGCCTAGGAATAGGATCTAGGTTGCCGGTGTACTGCTCTGCGATTGGTCGGATGCTGTTGTCAGGACTCCCCCAACAGGAGGCGCGTGCAAGGCTAGAGATGATCGAGCGGGTGGCACTGACCCCTCATACGGTGACTGACTTGGAGGAGCTGCTAGGTCTGCTTGAAACTTGCCGGCAATCAGGGTGGTCATGCAGCGACGGAGAGCTGGAGCTGGGGGTGCGCTCTATGGCAGCGCCAGTGCGCGACCCTCAAGGCAACACAATTGCTGCCATGAGCATTGCTGTTAGGGCAGAGAGACTCAGCATGAGTGAGTTCAAGGAGACTTTTTTGATACCGCTGAAGCGCGCTCGCAATGAGTTGGAAAAAAAGCTATATCCGCAGGGGTTGTAGTGCTCCACGATGTCCTTGCTGCTACCGCAGCGCAAGCTCAACGGTAGAAGTAGGAACTACGCGCAAGAGCCAACTGAGCAAGGAGTTCTGGCAGAACCATAGTGCTCCTTGATGGCGTCCTCAGCAGTGTCTTCTCCCGGTTAAACAGGAGTTGCATATTGACGCACAGGCTGTTGATTTCCACGCAGAACTGACCCGCCGAGGATGCGGACAAAAACTTGGACTACCAGGAGATGTAATGGATGCCTCCCTGCCTACGGGCAGCTCAAAGGCCGCAGAAGCATAAAGATGAACAGCGTGACCGTTTTGGGAGTGTGCTTGTTCGCTAGACGAGCTGGGCTCTTGAATGGATACGGTATCAAAGTGCCCGTGGCTTGATAGACCAATGTCTTCACAAACATCAGCGAGGTTTCGTCATGCATCGTTGTACTACCCAAAGCGCGGGGCAAATCATCGGTCAGGTGGCCGGCCTGCAGGTCATTGGACTGGACATCGCCAAAAGCGTGTTCCAACTTCACACCGTGGACATGAGCACAGGCGAGATTGTCAACGTGCAGCTAAAGCGGGCCAAGGTTTTAGGGCACTTCGCCAACCGTGCACCTTGCTTGATCGGCATCGAAGCCTGCGGCGGAGCGCACCACTGGGCCCGTGAGTTGACGGCGCAGGGCCATGCCGTGCGGCTGATTCATGCCAAAGCCGTGCGCCCATTCGTGAACGGCAACAAGACCGACGCTACAGATGCACGCGCCATCTGGCTGGCGATCCAGCAGCCGGGTACCAAATTCGTGGGCGTGAAGACGCTGGCGCAACAAGCCACGCTCACCTTGCATCGTCAGCGCGAGATGTTGATGCGGATGAAGATCATGCAGATCAATGCGTTGCGGGGACTACTCTATGAGTTTGGAGCCACCTTAGCGCGAGGCAAGAAGGCGTTGTTGGGCGAGTTGGAACTCGCACTGGAGGCGCTTGCCAACAGCATTCCACAGTATGTCGTCGATAGCCTGCGCGAGCAGGCCCAGCGCATCAAGCAACTGGCGATAGACATTAAGGCCATCGAGGTGAGGCTTGCAGAGGTCCTGCGCATTGACGTGGACATGAAGCGTGTGGCGGCGATACCCGGGGTAGGCCTGCTCTCGGCTACAGCGGCCATCGCCACTATGGGAGAAGCCAAGGCATTCAAGTCGGGGCGCGAATTCTGTGCCTGGCTGGGTCTGGTACCCAAGCAACGAGGCACAGGTGGCCGGGTAAATCTTCTGGGGATCTCCAAACGGGGCGACACCTACCTGCGGACTTTGCTTATTCACGGTGCGCGTGCGGTACTGAGACATGCGAAAGAGCCCGGCCCATGGCTGGAACAGCTTCAAGCCAGGAGGCCAACGAACGTTGTGATCGTGGCACAGGCGGCCAAGATGGCGCGAACGATCTGGGCCGTTACGGCCCGACAGCAGGACTACCAACGAGGCCACCAGAGCACCAGGCCGCTTGGGGCTTGAACGGATAGCAGATCAACCCGAGAAAGGAGGATGTGAACCTTTGAAGGCGATGAGGCAGCAACAAAGCAGCGTGATGTGAAACAGGTCAGACCGGGACGAGCTAAACCTGGATGAACTACCGGACTTCAAAAGTCCGTCCTAGGAGATGAGGCGCTCGTCAGCGGATTACATCGGGGCCAGCGGACAAGGGGCAACCCAGCGTCCACATCACAGGCCGGATACAAGGCAGCAGCCGACTTCTTCACAAAGCATTGCGGGTTACTACTCATGGCTGGGAGGCATCCATACAAGGTAGTTCATGTACTCATACGCAGACAGGATTCGTGCAGTTGAGCTTTATATCAAGCTTGGCTTGCGTGTCAGAGCCACGATTCGCCAGTTGGGATACCCAACCAAGAACGCATTGAAAGGCTGGTATCAGCACTACCTGAAGCATCAGGATTTGCCAGCGAGCCAAGCACCAAGAGCACCGAAATATTCGCTACAGCAAAGACAGGTGGCGGTTGCTCATTACCTCGCCCACGATCGCTGTATTGCCGCCACGATGAGGGTTTTGGGTTACCCGGGTCGAGGAACGTTGACTGCGTGGGTTCGGCAAGACTGCCCTGAGATCAGTAAATCGATGGTCGGCAGGTCTTGGCCGACTACAAAGCCTGATGCCTTGATGTGCGAGGGCGTGGTGCAACTGTGTACCCGTCAATCAACTGCGCAGGAGATAGCGGTCAAGTTTGGGGTATGCAGAGGGACCTTGTACAACTGGAAAAATCAGTTGCTTGGCCCTTGTGCCCCCACCTCGATGAAACACAGTCCAAAGCGATCGCCTGTGTTGGATGCAGCAGCGCTCAGGCGCCAAGTTGAATCATTGCGCCAGGATATTCGGCGACTAAAGATAGAGCGTGAGCTTCTCAAGCAGGCCCATGAAGTCTTAAAAAATGGGGCTGGCATTGATCTGCATAGGCTGGCAAACAAAGATAAGGCTGTGCTGGTTGAAGCGTTGCGCGGTCAGTATGAATTACCAGAACTGCTTTCTCTTGTTGGCCTTGCTAGAAGCTCGTACTTTTACCATCGTGCCCGGCTGAAGCTGGCTGACAAATACTTGGATGTACGCCGAAGCATCACAGAGATCTTCGACAACAACTACCGTTGCTATGGGTACCGCAGGGTGCAGGCATCTCTGCTCAAGGAGTGCACGGGCATCTCAGAGAAGGTGGTTCGTCGGCTGATGAAGCAGGAGGGCTTGATCGTGGCCAAGCCCAAACGCCGCAGATATAACTCCTACCTTGGAGAGATAGGTGCCGCCCCGCAAAACCTCATCAATCGAGACTTCCGTGCCGCTGCGCCCAATGAGAAGTGGCTCACCGACATTACTGAATTCCAGATTCCTGCTGGCAAGGTTTACCTGTCGCCAGTCATTGATTGCTTTGACGGGCTGGTGGTGAGCTGGTCGATTGGGACTCATCCCAACGCACATCTCGTCAACACAATGCTGGATGCGGCCATTGATGCTGTTCAAGGCAGCGAGAGCCGCCCTGTGATTCATTCTGATCGTGGAGCTCACTACCGCTGGCCAGGCTGGCTCTCGAGGGTCCATGATGCAAAGTTGACTCGCTCGATGTCTCGCAAAGGGTGCTCACCAGACAACGCTGCGTGCGAAGGCTTTTTTGGAAGGCTAAAGATGGAGCTGTTCTATCCCAACAACTGGCAATCAACAACGATTGAGCAGTTCATTGAAGCTGTCGATGCGTACATTCGTTGGTACAACGAAAAACGTATCAAGGTATCTCTGGGACTTTTAAGTCCTGTGGAATACCGGCACAAGCTTGGCCTAGCCGCATAAAACCAGTCCAAGTTTTTATCCGCCCCCCCCCAACACAAGGACTCAGCCCTGCGAAATACAGACTGAGAAACACCTCCTGCTCGGCAGCACGGTAACCGTCCAACTCCTAGAACAGTTCAAATCCAGGGCGAATCGCTGCCACGGCATGAGATCAGGCAAGGGATGTAAAGTGAATTCGGCCCAGACGGCCAGCTTTCCTGATCATTCGATCAAGCTTATGGTGCTCAGGGCCGCGGCAACACATCGCCGCCTAGTCGCCGACAAGGACTGTCTGTTTCTCGACCAACCGCAGCGCGCTCGACAGTCGCCCCGCCTTTAGCAACTCCCGCGTGAGGCTTCGCGCGGCAAGGAGAACATCTCTTTGGCCGAGCCATATTCCGCGATTTTTCCACGCTACATGACCGGCACTTCATCGACAATCGACTCCATCACATTGAAGACGTGGCCGGTGAAGATCAGCATCAAGTCTCGCTCCTTGCACAGCTTGGTAAGCAAGGCCAAGACTTGATTACGCACTGTGGCGTCCAGAGCTGACACGAGTTCGTAGCAGACTGGCAGGCGCGGATTCATGGTCAGTGCGCGCGCAATGACTACACGCTACCGCTAGCCACCTGATACCTGATGCGGAAGTCGCGCCAGGAGGGCTGGATTCATGCCGACCTCTTCCAGCATATCCATGTAGCGGCGGGGCCGTGCGTGCTAAGTGGATCAAGTCGAGCAACATCAAGCTGGATTGCCAGCCTCTGATACAGCATCCCAAGCCCTTCCGGAGAATTTCGAGAGGGCTTTGTTTCATGTCTCTCAATCAAAGGTTTGTGATTGGCCACAGGCCGCCCCCATCGAAGCCACACAATCTTGTCAAACAGGCTTGTCAATATAACTAGATCTCTAATATAATTAAGTACCCCTACTGCTGAAGGCGAGTAATCGCCAGGAGACAACGATGCTGACTCATGAAGAAAACGAATTGCTGTGCCGCGTAGAAGGCGAAGCCCCCATGGGCAAGCTGATGCGCGAACACTGGACCCCGATCTGCCTGATTGAAGAGGTCCGTGAACCGGACGGCACGCCGGTCAAGGCACGCATCCTCGGCGAAGACCTCGTCGTGTTCCGCGACAGCGAAGGTCGCGTCGGCGTGGTTGGCGAGTACTGCCCACATCGCCGCGCCTCGCTGGTCTACGGCCGCAACGAAGACGGCGGCCTGCGCTGCCTGTACCACGGCTGGAAGTTCGACGTGCAAGGCAACGTGCTCGAAATGGTCTCCGAGCCCGCCGCCAGCAGCATGGCCGAAAAGGTCAAACACACTGCCTATCCGACCAAGGAATGGGGCGGCATGGTCTGGGCCTACATGGGTGCTCAGGACGCCATCCCCGAATTCGTCGCTCCAGCCTGGGCACCGACTGCAGACACCCGTGTGAGCATCGGCAAGGTACTGCTGCCATGCAACTGGGCACAGATCCTCGAAGGCGCCATCGATTCCGCACACAGCTCTAGCCTGCACTCGTCGGATTTTGTGCCGGCACGCGTGACCGGCGCCGAAGCCACGGACAATAACTGGCTGCGCCCCTCCACCGACAAGGCTCCCCGCCTGCAAGTCCAGCGCACCGAATATGGTTTCCGCTACGCCGCCCTGCGCCGCCCGATCTTCAATGCCTCCACGCACGACTATGTGCGCTCGACCGTGTTCGTCGCACCCGGCACTGTGCTGATTCCGCCGAACAACCTGTACAACGTCGCCAACGTCAACGTTCCGATGGACGACACCAATACGGTGTTCTACTTCATCGCCTGGGGTGATGCAGCTACCACGCCGGAAACCGAAACCTGGCGCAAGTTCCTGCATACTCAAGTCGGCCCAGACCTTGATGAACGCTACCGTCCTCTGCGCAATCACGAAAACCGCTTCTGGCAAGACCGCCAAGCTATGAAGGCCGGCAACTTCACCGGCATCACCGGCTTCCCGAACCAGGACATCGCCATGTGGGTCACGATGGGCCCCATCGCCAACCGCTCGGACGAACGCCTGGGTGCCAGCGATCTCGCCATTGTCGAGTTCCGTCGTCGCATGCTCGATGCCATCGCCGAATACAAGCAGGACGGCAAGGCCATCGGCACCGGTGCCAAGACAATCCCTGGCACGATCTGCTCATACCAGGCTGTGGTGCCGAAGGAAACCGACTGGCGTGAATACCAGGTCCGCTACGTGAGCGCCAAGCATGCCGTGTCGGACGAACAAGCCGCCGAGGCCGCGACCGACTACCAGGTCAAGCAGTAATCAACGGATGGAACTGGCCATGGAACAGCGCCGTTTACGGATCGGGGTTGCAGGACTGGGGCGGGCATTCTCGCTGATGCTGCCCACCTTCCTTCAGGACCCCAGGGTCCAGCTCGTTGCCGCGTGTGACCCGCGCGAGGAAGCTCGGCAGCAGTTCGCTGCCGACTTCAACGCAAGGACTTACACAGACGTGCAGGACCTGGCCGAAGATCCGAATGTGGAAGCCATCTACGTGGCCAGCCCGCACCAGTTCCACGCCCAACACACCGAGATTGCCGCAGCCAGGGGCAAGCATGTGCTGGTCGAGAAACCGATGGCGCTCAACGCGGCTGACTGTGATCGCATGATCGCGGCCTGCCGCGCCGCGAACGTGCATCTGATCGTCGGGCACTGCCACAGTTTCGATACGCCGTACCGGCGCACGCGCGAGCTAATCCGCTCGGGCGATTTCGGTGCGGTGAAGATGATCCAAGCTTTCAACTACACCGATTACCTGTATCGTCCGCGCCGGCCCGAAGAACTGATGACGGCCGAAGGCGGTGGTGCCGTCTTCAGCCAGGCTGCGCACCAGGTCGATATCGTGCGAATGCTCGCGAGCTCGCGTGCCACGCGCTTGCGCGCAAGCGTCGGTCGCTGGGATCCGCTGCGCCCGACCGAAGGCGCCTATTCCGCCCTGATCTGGTTCGAGAACGGCGCCTATGCCTCGCTCTCGTACAACGGCTACGGTCACTTCAACAGTGACGAGTGGACTGGCTGGATCGGTGAAATGGGCGATCACCTGAATCCGGATGCCTACGGGAGTGCGCGCAAGCGTCTGGCCACCATTGCCTCGGCAGAGGACGAAGCCAAGCTCAAGGCTGCCGGTACGTACGGTGGTGCCGCCTACAAGCAGCCCTCGTGGGCAGCAGAAGAGCCGGCACGCAGTCATCAGCATTTCGGCCCGGTGATCGTGTCCTGCGAACGTGCCGACCTGCGCCCCCTACCCGATTCCGTCGTCGTGTACGGCGACAAGCAGCGCGAAACGCTTGCGCTTTCGCGCCCGACCGTGCCGCGCGCCGAGGTGATCGACGAACTATACGATGCCGTCATCCTGGGCCAAGCCCCCCTGCATGATGGGGAGTGGGCAAAAGGCACGCTGGAAATCTGCATCGCGATTCTGAAGTCGAGCGAAACGGGTACGGACGTACTGCTCTGACAGCAGGCTCCAGGAAAGAAAAAACCTCGCAATGCGAGGTTTTTTCTTTCCTGGAGCCTGCTCAACAGTTTTCGCACTCCTCGCCGCGAGCGGCAATCAGGTGCCCCATTTCCCGGGTGGAAGGAATCCGCAGCACGGAGTCATGCACCTTCTCTGCTTCGTCGCGTGCCATGTTTTCGATGATCGTGAGCAGCACCTTGCGCGCGATATCGATCTCCGAGCCTTTCAGGCCCTTGACGCTGATCTCGTTCACTTCTTCGGCCAATGGAACCAGCTTGCTTTCCAGGCTGCGACCGCGAGGCGTGAGATACACGTGGGTATTCTTGCGATTGCCGGGCGCATAGCGGCGTTCGACGTATCCCAGCTTCTCCATCGCCGACACCGCACTGAAAGTGGTCGGCGTGGTGGTACCTGCCTCGTCACTTAGTTCCTTCTGCGTCAGTCCATCGGTGACCCACAGAATGCGCAGAAACGCCCAGTGACCGAAAGAAACTTCATACTGAGCCAGGCGCATCTGCAGCCCCCGAACCATCGCCCGGCCTGCATCCTTCACCAGGTGAGCGAGACGATCATCCGGTACGGCCTCGCGCCAATGCCGCAGGATCGGGTTCTCTTTGGAATCCGGTGCCTTGCTGGAAGAGGGTCTGGCTGTCATGCTTTCTCCTTCACGGCCATCGTCAGACTGCTTGAAATCATAGTGCCTTCACAAGTGCACGGACCGCTTCCCCGGTTCTGCACTCATGCTTTGTCAATTCAAAAGGTATGCCAACCACACCGATACGAACAAGCCGAGCACCACGGTATCGGTACGGATACCTTGCGCCATCGCAGGGCGAGTGCATTGTAGACGTGATGCTGCGGCTAACGGAAAAGCAGACTGTACATACAAAACGCCGCGCACTTGGTCGACCAAGTGCGCGGCAATATCCGCAGCAGCTGATGAGATCAGATCTTGAAGCTCTCCAGGCTGGCCGGGTGGAACAGCTCAGCAGGCTGGAGGCGGCGGCTCGACAGTCCTTCGGCATGGTGCTGCGCGAGGAAACGGTCAACCACATGGGCATTCTCGGCAAAACCATACGACCAGAAATCCTGGCCCATCAGGCGGCGCGCATTGCGCAGTTGGTCCTCGATGAACGGAAGCGTGACCTTGGTAGCCGAAGTGTCGCTCAGGCGCGTCAGTGCCACCGCCTTGGAATGCTCGAAGGCCTTGACCAGTGCGCCGGGCAGCCAGGGATGCTGCTCTGCCAGGGTCTTGCGCACGCCTAGCGTGTGCATGATCGGGAACAGCTTGCGACGCTCATACCATTCGGCCGCAGCCTTCTGCGGGTCCTCGAACAGGTACTTGACCTGCGGGTGACCGCGGTCGAAGCACGACGGGGCACGCGGCCCGATCACGCCATCGATTTCGCCATCGGCCAGCAGGTTCGAGATGGTACGGCCTTCCGGCGCATTCACCAGCGACACACCTTCGGGCAGCTTCAGCGAGATCTTCTCGATGCGGGTCGGATCTTCGTAGCCGCCGCGCACCCACTGGATGTCGGAGGCCTTCACGCCGTACTCCTCTTCCAGGAACATGCGCACCCACACATTGGCGGTCAGCTGGTATTCGGGCACGCCGATGCGCTTGCCCTTGAGGTCGGCCGGGCTGTTGATGCCGCGATCGGCACGCACGTAGACCGAGCTGTGGCGGAATGCCCGCGAAGGGAACACCGGCACGGCAATGTACGGCGAGGTGCCGGCTGCGGTCTTCACCGAGTAGCTGCTGAGCGACAGCTCGCAGATGTCGTAGTCGGCGGTGCGGAACGCACGGAAGAAGATTTCTTCCGGATCCTGCAGCATGAACACCGGGTCCACACCGTCGATCTGGACGTCGCCGTCGATCAGCGGACGCATCCGGTCGTAATTGCCCACCGCGATGGACAGTTGAAGCTTGCTCATGTTGATTCCTTTGTGACGATCAAAATCGATTCGGAGCGCATTGTCATGCGCCTGTTTGTGACGCCTGCTGGCGTGGCACGCCAAAGAAGACGGCAAGGCCTCCGATGAAGACCAGCGCAGCCACCAGCAAAATGCCAGCCGAGAAACTGCCGGTAGCGCTTTTCACCCAACCCAGGACGATGGGCGCAAAAAAAGCTCCGACCTGCCCCAGACTGCTGATGACGCCAATCCCGCCTGCTGCAGCCTCACCCGTGAGATAGTTCGGCGGAATGGTCCAGACAATAGCCGCCGCAGCGAAATAGCTCACCGAAACCAGGCTCAGGCATACAATCGCAGCCACCGGGCTTTCTGTAAACAACGTCAGCATCAACGCGCCAATGGCACCAGCGGTGGTCGACAGGGCGAAATGCCAGCGGCGCTCCAATCGCAGGTCGGAGCTGCGGGCAATAAACAGCATGGCAACGGCACCGACCAAGTAAGGCAGAGCCGACAGAAAGCCGATGTGCAGCATGTTGGAAACGCCCGTCTGCTTAATGATGGTGGGCGTCCAGTAGTTCAGGATCGTGCCGCAAATGGGTACCGTGGCCCAGCCTGCAGCAATCACATAGACGCGCGGATCACGCAAAGCGGCCATCAGGCTGCTCGGAGCGTTCTCCGGCTTCTGGCGGTTCTCTTCTTCCAGGGCGTTCAGGACGATGAGCTTTTCCTGATTGGTCAGCCACTTCGCATCCTGTGGTTTGTCGGTCAGGTAGAACCAAGCCACAATGCCCGCGACCACGGCCGGCAGGCCTTCTAAGAACAGCAGCCACTGCCAGTTGCGAAAGCCCCAGACTTCATGGAAGTTCTCGAGGATCAGACCCGACAGCGGACCGCCGATGATGCCGGCCACAGCAATCGCCAGCAGGAACCGCGACGTGATGCGGGCGCGGAGCTTGGCGGGATACCAGAACGAGAGATAAAGAATGATGCCGGGCCAAAAGCCTGCTTCCGCCGCGCCAAGCAGCGTCCGGGCCAGATAGAACTGCCACGGGGCGTTCATGAATGCCATGGCAGTAGAAATCCCCCCCCACAAAAGCATGATCCGCGTGATGGTCTTGCGTGCGCCGATGCGCCTGAGCAGCAGCGTGCTCGGCACCTCCAGCAGGATGTAGCCAATGAAGAACAGACTCACGCCCAGACCGTAAGCGGCATCGCTCAGACCAAGATCGTGCTTCAGATGCAACTGCGCAAAGCTGATATTGACGCGATCAAGATAGTTGAGCACCCAGCAGAAGAACAGAAAGCTCATCAGCCTGAGAGTGATCTTGCGATAGGTTGTCTCGACGGTTGCCGGGTCGGAAGTTTGATGCGGAAGCGCACCCACGTAGTTCAACGTGGAATCTGTCATTTCGGAGTCTCTTGGAGGCGTTTTGTCTGCTGCCGGCTTGAGCTGGCGGAGCAGCGAACACGTCTGAGTTCGCTTTACCGGCCGCCGCAATCAAGCCTTTATTGCTAGAAATCTATTCATTAGATATCTATTTATTAGATTACGAGGCTTCGAGAGTAGCGACAAGCAGGGTTTTCCCCTGGCGCGAAACCGTGCGCAAGTCAACTACTCCGCTTGCATAATTAGATCTCTAATAATAGAATTGCAAATATTGTCGAGCAAGTAAAGGAAGACAGGCATGACCACCCAGGAAAGCGGCTTTCTGCGTCTGAAGATCGCGGAGAAGGAAAAGATTGCACGCGACATCTGGCGCTTTGAACTTACCCATCCAGAGGGCGCGCCGCTGCCCCCGTTCGAGGCTGGCTCGAATCTGACGCTGGTGGCCCCCAACGGCATGCGCCGCAGCTATTCGCTCTGCAACGACTCGCAAGAGCGCAATCGCTATGTCATCGCCGTGAAGCGCGACAGCAATGGCCGTGGCGGCTCGATGAGTCTGGTCGACGACACATCCGCAGGGGATTCGATCGAAGCCTCTCTGCCGCGCAACGAATTTCCGCTTGATGAACGCGCCAAGTCGTTCATTCTCGTGGCTGGCGGCATCGGCATCACGCCCATGCTGTCCATGGCACGCCAGTTGAAGGCGGAAGGCCTGCGGGACTTCAAATTGTATTATCTGGCTCGGGATCCAGAGGGCACGGCCTTTCTCGACGAGCTCAGCAGCGACGAATGGCGCTCGTTGGTGAAGATCCACCACAGTTTCGGCGACCCGGCGAAAGCATTCGACTTCTGGGCCTTATTCGAGCGTCCCAAGGCTGCACATGTCTATTGCTGCGGACCGCAGTCGCTGATGGATACCGTTCAGGACATGACAGGCCACTGGCCGTCCGGCACCGTTCACTTTGAAAGTTTCGGCGCCGGCAATGCCAACACAAAGGAAAACACGCCATTCACGGTGCAGCTTAAGCGCACCGGCACCTCATTGGAAATTCCGAGCGACCGCTCGATTCTGGACGTTCTGCGTGCCTCGAACGTGCGCGTGGCAAGCTCCTGCGAAAGCGGTACCTGCGGCTCCTGCCGGGTAGGATTGTGCTCGGGCGAAGCGGACCACCGGGATCTCGTGCTACGGGACGATGAAAAGGATGCACAGATTATGGTCTGCGTATCGCGTGCAAAATCTGCGGAATTGGTACTGGACCTCTGAGCCACCAGCCACTTCGGTTGGCACGGCCAGGCATTGGCCTACCAACATAACAAGGGACATTGAACATGGATGAGCAGACTTCTACCTCAGCCACCAGGGCTCGGGATGCCAGTGCACCCACGCCGGTCGACGACAACAGTCTCGCCTGGACCGATGCACGCTTACTGGGATTTACGCCCATGGATGATGTGCATGAGGAGTTCTACGCGACTGCGCTGAAACTGGTGACCTGCACGGAGAAGAATGCCGCCCAGGCCATCGAACAGTTCGAGCAGCATGCCATCAGCCATTTCGAGCAGGAAGATGAATGGATGCGCACCACGAACTTCCCTCCTCGGGACTGCCATCTCGACGAGCATGCAGCAGTGCTGAAGTCGGTCCGCGAGGTCAAGGAAGCTGTTGCACAAGGACAAGCCGGCGCCGACATAGTCCAGGATATCGGCATGGCCCTCTTCCAGTGGTTCCCAGGTCATGCAGACTATCTGGATTCCGCACTGGCCGCCTGGATGACCAAGCTGAATATGGGCGGCAAGCCCATCGTGTTGCGACGCAAGCTTTGACAGTGCTCCAAGGAGCATCCGAGACACCCCTCTCCCCAAGCCAAGACCCAGATATCCCCACCAGAACGCGGGATCCATGCTCTATTTGATCCCAGGTTTTGATGGTGCAATCTTTTACCTTGAATGGAAGGAAGCACTATGGGCCAGGTTCTGCACGGGAGCGCCACAACGGCAGAGGCAGTCCGTCGAGCAATACAAAATAGTCAAGAGAGCCTGAGAGCGCTTTCTGCGCGCTATGGCATCAATCAGAAGACGGTGGCGAAGTGGAAGAAGCGGGCCTCGGTCACCGATCTACCAACAGGGCCGAGGCGGCCGCGCTCCACCGTTTTATCCGTTGAGGATGAGGCTGCGATCGTCGCCTTTCGCAGGCATACCTAGCTGCCACTGGACGACTGCCTTTATGCACTGCAACCGACCATCCCGTATCTGACGGCTCCTCGCTGCATCGATGTCTGCAGCGTCATGGCATCTCGCGGCTACCAGAGGTGGGTGGCGGCAAGCCTGCCAAGAAGAAGTTCAAGATCTACCCCATCGGCTACTTTCACGTCGACATTGCCGAGGTGCAAACAGCCGAAGGCAAGCTCTATCTGTTTGTGGCCAATGACCGAACTCCATGCCAAGGCCGGCAAGATGATTGCTGCACAGTTCTTGCGCAATCTGATCAAGGTAGTGCCATACGCCCTCCATACGGTACTGACCGATAACGGTATCCAGTTTGCGAACCGTGCCTGCGATCGGTACGCTGGCGATCACATTTTTGGCCGCGTCTGCACTGAACATGGCATTGGACATCGCCTCACCAAGATTAAGCATCCCTGGACTAATGGCCAGGTTGAGCGAATGAATCGGACCATCAAAGAAGCTACCGTCAAACGCTTCCATTACGACGATCACGAGCAGCTACGACAGCATCTGGCGGACTTCATCGATGCCTACAACTTCGGCCGAAGACTCAAGACGCTCAAGGGCTTGACCCCGTATGAATTCATTTGCAAGCAGTGGACATCCGAGCCCAAACGCTTCAGGATTGATCCAATCCATCAAATGCCGGGACTAAACAACTAGGACGTGTCATCTAATACGATAGTTGCTACGTTATCAGTAGCGTCATTCGTAGACATGCACTGACCAATGCCCAATGGGAGCAAATCAAAAGCCTACTTCTTGGCAGGGCCGGGCATGTGGGCGCTCCTGCCAAAAATAGCCGTCTCCTTGTTGACGCTGTGCTGTATCGCTATCGCTGCGGTATTGCTTGGCGCGATCTGCCCCAGCGCTTTGGCGACTTTCGAGTCGTTCACCTGCGCCACATGCGCTGGAGCCGCTCGGGCGTGTGGCTGCGGGTGTTTGAAGCACTCAGTGCGCTGCCTGATAACGAGTACGCCATGATCGATGCAACCATCGTGCGTGCCCATCAGCACAGCGCGGGTGCAAAAAGGGGGCAAAGCCAAGCCATCGGTCGCAGCCGAGGAGGTTTGAGCACCAAGATCCATGCCACCGTTGACGCTCTTGGCAACCCCACTGGTTTCCATCTCACAGCAGGGCAGGCATCGGATTTGGAAGGTGCAGATGTCTGGCTTGCGCGCACCGACGCGCAAGCCGTGATTGCCGACAAAGCGTATGACGCCCATGAACGCGTGGTTGAACCACTGCTGCGCCAGGGCAAGCAGGTTGTCATTCCCAGTATTCGGACGTGCAAAACTCAGCGCGGGTATGACCGCCATGTCTACCAAGAGCGGCATCTCATTGAGAACTTCTCTGCGCGGTTGAAGCAGTACAGGGGCATTGCCACGCGTTATGACAAAACGGCAGCGGCATTCTTGGGAGGGATCCACCTTGCGGCCGCTGTCGTCTGGCTCAATTGATGACGAGCCCTAGGGATATCACCGACCAAAAATCACGCTAGCCCTCTAATAATAATTTTAGACGTCTAATAAAATAGAGGTGAGGCATGTCAATGAAGAGAAGCAGTTGCGACGCAGAGAACAAGATTTTGTGCGCCGCAGCCGAAGCTGCCTCCACCATCTAGAAGAGGTGGCCAAGCCCGACTTCGCATCAATCTGCGTCGCCCGCATGCCGACATCGTTGCTGCTGGCTGCAAATGTGCATGTCATTTTTTAAACAGGAATTGTGCGGACATCTTAATGCCGGTACATGAGCGGATGGCGTCGGTGCCGTAAGAAATCACAAAAATCAGGAGACATGTCATGACAAGAGGAACTTTCTTGAAAATATCGGCTGCAATTGCCCTCCAGGCGTTGTCAATCTTTGCCTATGCTGATAGCGATTTCCCGAACAAGCCCGTAAAGCTGGTCATACCCTACGCTCCAGGGGGACTGCCGGACACCGTGGCCCGGGTTCTAGCCGAGAAAATGCAGGCAGACCTCAAGCAGCCGGTAATTGTCGAAAACAAGCCCGGCGGCGGCGGCGGCGTCGCCGTCACGGCCATCAAGCAATACCCTGCTGATGGTCATACCCTCCTGGTTACGGACGGCCCTCTGCTAGCGGTTTCTCCGATCATTATCAAGAACCTCAAGTACGATGCCCAGAGAGATCTGGATCCCGTTTCCCTGGTCGGTGTGGCCCCTCTGCTCCTGGTAACGAACTCTTCCGCCCCCTTCAAGAACATGCAGGATTTCATTCAATATGCGAAAGAGCATCCTGGCGAGTTGAATTACGGGTCTTCCGGAATCGGTTCAATCCACCACCTGACGGCAGAGGCCATGGCCCATTCGCTGGGCATCAATGTCAAGCATGTCCCATTCAAGGGTAGCTCCGCCTCCATTCCGGCACTGATCGGCAACCAAGTCGACATAACATTCGCCTCCCCCCCGAACCTGACGGGCTTCGTCCAAAGTGGCAAGGCCAGAATACTGGCGACCAACACCTTGGCTCGCAGCAAGGCCAATCCGGACATTCCTGCCATTTCCGAGTACGCCAAGAACTTCGACTTTGGCTTTACCGTGGTCATGCTGGCCAAGAAAGGAACGCCTGAGGCGTATCGGAACAGGATCAGCGATTCGGTCAAGAAAGCCGTCAACGATCCCGAAGTGAAGAGCAAACTGGAAAAAGCAGGAGTCGACTCCATTGCTGGAGGTCCTGCCGAGTTGGCGGCAAAGCTCGCATCTGAAAATAGCCGGGTCATTGCAGCGGCCAAGCTGGCCAACCTGAAACCGGAATAGAACCGGAAGCCTATTGCGACGACCTCGCAAACGCGGCTGTCGGGCCTGCTCAGGCTCATTCCGACCACCGCCGAGGGACGGGATCCGAGCGTGGCGACCAAGAGCATCTATGGCTTCTGGGCCACCAGGGATTTGCCTGCGGCGGAATTCGCCCATCTGAGCGATGCCCTGCGCAAAGTCACCGAACTGCCCGACGTAAAGCAGCGCCTGGAAACGCTGGGCGTGCTGCCGACCAGGGAGTCCCCAACAACCTTTGCCCAGAACATCGAAGAAGAGCTCAAACAAACTCGTGCGGTGCTGACACGGGCAGAAGTCCAACCAGAGTGATGAGCTAACAGCCACTCATGCGGATGCTGGAAGGTTGCGCGTAGGGCTGCCCGTAAAGAATCAAGCGCATTGTGAAGAAGAGGAATTGGGGCAAAGGCCCCAAACAAAATGAAGGAGGCACCAATGATCGGACTAGCCAAGCATGCTGTGGCATGCGCTGTGTTGCTCAACGTTTGCGGAGCTGCAAACGCGCAAGGAAATGTCACCATTTATGGACGCATGGACTCCGGCGTCGACTCGCCCCGCTCGGGCGGCTCCAGCATCAGTCGCGTGTATTCGGGCGGCAGTGCTGGTAGTAACCTAGGTTTCCGAGGTGTAGAGAACCTGGGAGGAGGGCTCTCCGCCGTTTTTCGCCTAGAGCAAGGCTTCTATCTCGATGAAGGTACATTGGCCCAAGGCGGCCGTGCGTTCGGGCGCGAAGCATCGGTTGGCCTCAGCGATACAAGGCTCGGTACCGTGCAGATGGGGCGCATTCCTACGCCCTACTATTCAGTACAGGGTAATGTGGATGCCTTCATCTGGGAGGGGGCGGGCGGGCTGCTGTCGCTCACCCGAAACATCAACACAACAACGCAGCGTCAGGTGTTGCCGATGGGGATAGCGGCGCGCCAGGACAACGCCATCAGTTATGTATCCCCACGTTGGGGTGGCCTTGAGGTGCGCGGGCAGTATTCCTTTGGCGAGAAGTCCGCGACGATCGGTCGCGGTTACGGAGTATCTGCACGCTATCAGGTTGATAGCTTTGACCTCAATGCTGGCTTCCAACAGCAGGATGGCGCGGACAACGCTGCTTCAGGCAAGGTCTCGGCAATGGTGCTTGGGGGGTCCTATGATGCCCGCTTCGCCAAGTTTTTCTTCGGTACGACGGTTGAAAAGAACTCCTGCAGCACCTGCACCGGCACCATCGCCCGAATGCCTGGGACTTCAAGGAGCGAGTTCAGGCTGACCAACGTTGGCGTACGCGTGCCATTCGGGCCGTTCACCGCCATTGCCCAGTTCACTCGAGTTAACGACCGTTCCGACTACACGACCTCGACTGGCAATCGCGATGCCAATTGGATTGCCCTTGGCGGTGACTATGACCTGTCTAAGCGAACGCGTCTCTACTTTGGCGCCGCACGGATTACCAACAAGAACGGATCGCAGTATGTACTGGGCACCGGAACTGCTCAAGCTCCAGCAACTTTAGTCGGCTCGGCGAACGGAAGCTCGCGCAATATCTACATGGGAGTCCGGCACAACTTCTGAGGGCCGCCCTAGGCGCAACAAAGCATCCTTTCAATGCTTTGTTGCGCCTAGAGGTGCGCCGTCCTGCACAGGGCATCCCGCCTCCTTAGCATGGCAAGAACAGGCGTGATGCCGATCCCTCCGGCCACCAACACGCTATGGGAGGCAGTCTCGACCAGGGGGAAATGATTGTGCTGTCCGCTAATCTGGATGACGTCCCCGACCCTCAGCTTTTGATGGACAAAGCGTGAACCGCCACGACTGGCTGGGTCCAGGGACACCGCCACCACATAGCGACGGCGTTCGCCGCCTGCGAGAACGCCAAGGTGACGCACATCAAAAAGACCAACGGCTATGAAGAGGATGGTCATTACCGTGTCGAATTCACGTACGACATCGAGCTCAAGGACCCCGACACCTTGAAGCGCATGCGCCAGACCTACCAGGAGGAGCGTGACCGCGTGAAAGCCTGGGAGGATGCCGGAAAGGCCGACCAGCAGCAAATCGCAACGCTCAAGACTGAGATCCTGGCGTTACGCAAGGAACACAACAGCAGCGCCCCCCGTCGCGAAGACTTCAACTTCAACAATCCACCGGGAATGGGTTTCCTGGAAGAAGACGCATATCGGAAAGCGCTGATCCAGTGGGAAAACGAGCATCCGCTGCCAAGCAGCCTGCGCCAGAAGATGCAGGCGCTCGATGCGATGGAGCAGGAAGCACGGCAAAAGCAAGAGCGCGACCAGCCCACGAACACCATCTACAACAAGGTGACAGACAGCGTCTGGTCCATGTACGTTGCAGGATGCCCGAATGGAGGCTCCACCAAGTTTTTGTATCCTGCGCTGCTTCAGATCCGCAACGATGCCGCCAAGGCACAGGACGTCCTGTACTGGCTGCAAGATCAGCAGCTTCAGATGAAGGGCAAGATCACCATGCGCAAGACTGAGAACGGTTGGCGAGCACTCAGCGAGGGCTGAGCCCTAAAGCACACCCGTTATGGATGCCCAGCGCCTAGTGCGCTGGGCATCCATGAATACACTTCTTTTTTTTTATATTAACGTGTGGCATGTGCGGAAACAGGTTCGCGCAACTGTCGATATACCTCTGCCACTAACAGATTCGCCAAGCCCTTGAACACCTTTTCATGTCGCAAAGCTTGATCGACCATACTGTAATGACTCTCTAAAGCGTCCACCACTGCATTATTGAGTTTGGTTTCGTATGCGCCATTAGCAAATGGCATCCACCGTATCGTTGGCCTGCGCTTGCTCCTGAAGGGATGGGTCATCAACCATCTTGCCGATCAACATGGTGATGTAGCCCTTGAAATCGGCATCTGAAAGGTTTCCCGAGAACACTTCGTTCATCTTTTGATGATGACGGAGAGTCGGTCTTCCGGGTCTTCCCAGGCTTGCCCCCGCCCGTGCCTATGGACTTCATCGGTTCGCCCGTGCCGGATTCCAGCCGCCGGGCAATCGGCATATGCCCGAGGCTTCCTGCCTCCTCGGTTGCGCACAATCGGTCCTCGAATGCAGGACCGCGCAATGCTCGACCCCAAGACGCTGCAGGCGATGGATTCCGCGGCGATGGCCGAGGTCCCCAACCGCATGCTGGCCGAGTTGGTCACCAAGAACCACCAGTTGCAGCCCAGTCGCTGGTCGCCGCGGGCTCCCATGAATGCGGTATTTGGTTTACAAAACGTCCAGCTAGATTCTGGCCGTTCCTAGTTGGAGGCAATGAGGATGAGGGTCTGTTACCTACTTGCAATCGCAGTATTGCTTTGGACCGGCTTACTAGTTCACGCATCCCCCTCAAATGACATTTCTCATGCGTCGCCTCACGGCTGCGAAATCATGGCCAAAGATTTGGAGGGAATGAATAGCCTTCCGAATACCCCTGAGGTAAACACTGCGCGTGCCGCGAAGTTGTACGCATACGCCAACAGAGGCTGCGGAAAAGCCACAGAGGCTCACAAAAAAGAATTTCTCGACTCGTATCGCCAACTTTCATCAGAATGCAAGCGAGCCCGGGGCAGAAACTGCGACCCGTTGAAAGACGCTGAACGCCCGTCAGCTCAGGCGAGCAGCGCGAATCCCCTCTCCCCGGATATCAACGGGAGCGGCCGCAAGGCCGCGCGCCCAGTGACAAATGCCAACGATAGCGTGCGCCCCATTTGGCCTTCGGACATGGAGCCCGGCAACATCTATTTCGTCGTTGAGAGCGGCTTCGAACAGGACGCTCCCATTATGGTTTCAGCCTCCAGTGGACAAGAGGCTGTGGCTCGGGTTCAAGCCGCTCGGGCAAACGACCGTTATCTGCGCCCCGCCACCTATCAACTCTTGGCAGGCCGGGAGTGCATTGGCCCGGCCTGGGGAGCTGTAGTTAGCAACGCGGGCGGTTCTCGTTGGGGTGGCGCTTGCGCCAAGACACCAGCCGCGGCCATCGAAGGGGCATTTGCCGGATGCCGGCAAGAGAACCCGCAAAGCCAGAATTGCGAGCTTGAAGTTTCCGTCGTGCTGGCACTGAGTGGCAATACCTCATGGAGCCCCGGAATCAGTTCCGGTGGTCACAATGGCCTACGCGGTAGATTTGGCTCATACAACGCACAGACCTGGATGGAGCAGTACACACAGAGTCCCGTCAAAAGCATGCAGCAGGCGCTTACGGGTTTTGACAAAGCATGCGCCGATGGACGGCCATGCTACAAGACCTCATCAAATATGGGCTGCATCCACACAACCCCACATTCAGAGACGCTCGAAAAGTGCATGGCCAGGAAGCTGACACCTGCTGGATTGAGCGGCTCGATACGTAGCCGCATACGCTAAGAAAATTCTGAACGCAGAACTACTGGACGACCTGGTTCGCTATGTCACCCGGCAATCCCTCATTGAAGTGTGCACGGGCTACATAACCATTTCAGGCCGGGGCAGTAGGCTGTCAGCGCCGGTACCACCTCAGCTTCTACTGTTGCCTCCCAACCACGCAACCTTTGATTGCGAGATGGTGCAGTACAGTGGGAGAGCAAAAGGTGGCTTTGAATCACTCCGACCCGGGGCGATTCAGGGCTCACTTGCCACGCCATCAGCAAACATCGCCTCAATGACTGACTCATCCACCCCGGCCTGAGCGAGAAGCGCGCGCGAATCCGTTCCGCGGCGTACCGGGGTACGCAACTGGGGAGCTAAAAGCTCACTGGAGGTAACACCGACCCCGGGCACGGGTAGCCACGCAGCACGTCCAAGATGAACTTCTCTTCAATGGCTTGGCGCACAGAATACACATGGAAGGGCACGGGCGTGCCGTCCGTGCCCGTTCGCCCAAACAGCTCCATGATCTGGGGTTTAGGCGTCGCCGTAAAAGCGTAGTACGACACATTGATCGGTCGCGGGCGCAAAATCATGCTGCTAAAGCATCCACTCATAACACACAATCCAGTGCCCTATTCGCTGGCTTGTCTCACATAACTTTGTTTTTTTGTGGAAACTCGATCACGGCAGCACCCTCGCGCAAGCGATCCAAGTAATCAGCCCACTGCTGAACCTGATCGAAGCGCTTTGCCAAGTACTTCGTCCGGTTGTAGCTACGTCCGTTGGCATCCTTGACGGCATGCGCCAGATTGGCCTCAATCGCCAGCGGATCAAGGTCAAGCTGATCGACCAACATGGTTCTGGCACTCGCTCGAAAACCATGCCAGCTTTGCTCTTCGCCAACTCCCAGGCTGTACAGAGCTGTACGCACAGAGTTATCGGACATTGGGCGGTCGTGGTCACGTTGACCAGGGAATACATATCGTCCACGGCCACTAAGCGGCAGCAATTCACGCAGCATCGCCACAGCTTGCTTTGGCAGTGGCACCACATGCGGTTCCCCATTTTCTTTTTCCTGCACGCTACGCTTCATCTTGGCGCTAGGGATCTTCCAAAGCGCTGCATCCAGATCCAATTCTGCCCACTCCATCATCCGAAGATTACCTGGGCGTTGATAAAGCAAAGGAGCTAACAAAAGAGCTGTGCGTACAAAGGGTCCACCTTTATAGGCGTACATGGCTCGCAGAAGCTCCCCAAAGCGCTGGGGCTCCACAATCGCAGGAAAGTTCGTGCCTCGATATGGAGTCAATCGAGCTTTCAGGCCTTCGGTGATGTCACGTTGAGTATTGCTGGCTGTTGGTAGCCAGTAGCGCCAGACCTGCCGCGCCAACATCAGTGCACGGTCAGCGGTCTCCACAGCCCCGCGCGCTTCCACTTTCTGTAGCACAGCGAGTAACTCCATGGGCTGGATCTGCGCCATTTCCCGTTCACCAATCCACGGGAACAAGTCGCGCTCCAGTTGACGATGCATTCGCTCAGCATGACCTGGGCTCCAGCGCGGCACCTGCTTTTCGTACCATTCCAGCGCCACCGCTTTGAATGTGTCAGCTACCCCAGTTGGGTTGACCAATTTTTCCAGCTTGCGTGCCTTAGCGGGGTCGATGCCTTCTGACTTCTGCAACCGAGCAGCATCCCTAGCTTTCCGAGCAGCAGTCAAACTAACTTCCGGATAGCGGCCTAACGCCAGGCGCCCCTCTTTACCATCTTTTCGATACTTCCAGAACCAGCGTCGAGAGCCTGCAGGGCTGACCTCAAGGTAAAGGCCGCCTGCGTCAGAAAAACGCTCTCGCTTGGCACCGGGGGAACAAACTGCGTTTCGGCACTGTGCATCAGTCAACATAGGGGGAACAAATCCTCTCACAAAGGCCTCCCCCAGAGGGGAAAGGGGGAACAATAGTGGGTAAATTTACCATTACCCCCGCTTGTTCCCCCAACTGTTCCCCCTCTATGCATTGGCAGCAATGAAATCACTTAAGACATAAAAAGACGATAAGTCATTGATTTCTCAAAAGAAAAAGGGGTTCAATGAACTTCATTGAACCCCTTTGTACAGGTGGATGGTGGAGCTGGCGGGAATTGAACCCGCGTCCGTAAGCCTTCGCCGGACAGATCTACATGTTTAGTGCTCTGTTTTAAATCTCGCCACCCAAACCCCGCAGGCACACGCTGCTTGGGTAGCCAGCTTCCTAAAATCTCGCCAAATACCAAGAAGCCCGGTATCCAGCCAGCTAATGTAAATTCCCTTGCAGCCGGGAGGTATTGCTACCCCCTTGCCCAGCCCACTAGCGTGCTGTTGCAAGGCTCACCGGATTAAGCGGCGAGTGCGAAACGTTCGTCGTTTGCAGTTAGTTTTTTGAATGGAGATTTACGAGCATCACTCAAGCTCGACATGCACCGCACCGGTCCCGAACCCACGTCGAAACCAGGACAGCCCCTTAGTTGCCTATTCTAGCCTCATCCCAGCAACTTCAACAGCTCAAGCGGTGAATTGATATGTGCATCGGCACCCCAGTGAACCGTATCTGCTGTCGCGCCCAGGTAGCCATAGCGTGCTGCGACAGTTTTCATGCCCGCTGCTGCACCTGCCTGGATATCGCGCTCGTCATCTCCGACATAGATGCAATGCTCGGGAGCAATCTGCATGCGTCGTGCGGCTTCAAACAGAGGCTCGGGGTGAGGCTTGGAATGCGGCGTAGTGTCCCCGCTCACCACGGCCGCAGCCTGAGCAAACAAGGGCATCTGACGGGTCAGCGGCTCGGTGAAGCGCATGGACTTGTTGGTCACCACACCCCATAGAAGCGGGCCGGCTTCCAACGCCCGGATCAACTCGGGCACGCCATCAAAAGCATAGGTACGCTCGGTCATGCATTGCTCGTAATTGCGAAAGAACTCCTCGCGCATTTCCGCAAAGCCTGCAGAGTCAGGCGTCATGCCGAACGCAATACCCAGCATTCCACGCGCTCCAGCCCCAGCCATATGGCGGTAGGCATGGAGTGGCAACGACGGCATGCCGCGATCCACACGCATCTTGTCTGCTGCAGCTCCCAGATCAGGAGCGCTGTCTATCAAAGTGCCATCCAGATCGAAAAGAACGGCTCTAACGTGCTTCCACATGGCTGTCACTCCTGCGGGCGGCGTGTTGCCAGCATGTAATTGACCGAGGTGTCATTGCTGAGCCAATAGCGGCCCGAGATCGGGTTGTGCTCCATGCCCTTGCTGCCTTGCACATCCAGGCCGGCTTCGCGCGCAAAGCGAGCCAACTCGCTTGGGCGCAGCAACTTGGCGTACTCATGAGTCCCTTTGGGAATCATCTTGAGCATGTATTCGGCAGCCACGATCGCCAACGCAAAAGCCTTGGCATTGCGATTGATGGTGGAAAAAAACACCCAGCCACCAGGCTTGACCAGCTGGGCACATGCCCGCACGATGGACGCAGGATCGGGCACATGCTCCAGCATTTCCATGCAGGTCACCACATCAAAGCTTGCCGGCTGCTCCTGCGCCAGTTGCTCGACGCTGACCTCATGGTATTGAATATTGGGCGTTCCCGCCTCCAGAGCATGCAGCTGCGCGACGCGCAAAGCCTTGGTTGCGAGATCGATACCCACCACCTTGGCCCCTTTGCGCGCCATGGAGTCTGCAAGAATGCCACCGCCACAGCCCACATCCAGCACCCTCTGGTTCGCCAATGGGGCCTGGGCATTGATCCAGTCCAGTCTCAGGGGGTTGATCTGATGCAGTGGCTTGAATTCACTCTCGGGATCCCACCAGCGATGGGCCAGGCTGGAGAATTTTTCCAGTTCTGCCGGGTCGGCATTGATAGTGTTGCTCATGAGGCAATTGTCCGCGATTACAGCAATGAATCAGGCATAAAAAAAGCCCCGTTGCCGGGGCTTTTTGTGTAGCAATCGAAAGATTACTGAGCAGCCTTGGTGCCCACAACTTCGATTTCCACGCGACGGTTCTGAGCGCGGCCAGCAGCAGTCTTGTTGTCTGCCACGGGTTGCTTTTCGCCCTTGCCTTCGGTGTACACGCGGCTCTTTTCGATGCCCTTGGACACCAGATAAGCCTTCACAGCTTCAGCGCGACGCACCGACAGCTTCTGGTTGTAAGCATCGGAGCCCACGGAGTCAGTGTGACCCACGGCGATGATGACTTCCAGGTTGATGTCCTTGATCTTGCCGGTCAGGTCGTCCAGCTTAGCCTTGCCTGCGGGCTTCAGCACGGACTTGTCGAAGTCGAAGAAAGCGTCAGCAGAGTAGGTAACCTTAGATGCCACTGCAGGCTGGGGAGCCACAGGAGCGGGAGGCACAACGGCGGGAGCGGGAGCAGCAACCTGGGCCTTCAGAGCACCGTCGCAATCAACAGCGGCAGTAGCAGGAGTCCAGTTGGCATCGCGCCAGCACAGTTCGTTCGTGCCGTTCTTCCACACCAGTTCGCTGGTGCCGTTTTGCCAGTTGTCGATAGTCTTGCCACCGTCAGCAGCCTTCACTTGTGCGCCAGCGGCTGTCACGAGGGCAGCAGAGGCAAACAACATCGCCACTTTGTTCAGTTTCTTCATGGTTCTCCTCTTGGGGAAAAAGCCGCAGCAGGGCTGCGAATCTGTGGACGTCATCAGTGACCATCACCAAAAACGTTGAAATGATTGTGCCATACGTAACATGCAAGAGTGTTGTCAACTAGGCACCAACAAGTAGTACAGCTATGTAATTCCTCAGTTATGTTGCTCTGCTGCCACACGCCATTCGACCTAAAATGGCTGTTTTCCAGCCGTCAAAGTATCACTAGACATGACCCAGTTTGCTAAAGAAACTCTGCCCATCAGCCTTGAAGAGGAGATGCGTCGCAGTTATCTCGATTACGCCATGAGCGTGATCGTGGGCCGGGCGCTTCCTGATGCGCGTGATGGCCTCAAGCCCGTGCACCGCCGCGTTCTGTACGCCATGCACGAACTCAATAACGACTGGAACCGCCCCTACAAGAAGTCGGCGCGTATCGTCGGTGACGTCATCGGTAAGTACCACCCTCACGGCGACAGCGCGGTCTACGACACCATCGTGCGCATGGCACAGGACTTCTCGCTGCGCCACATGCTGGTCGATGGCCAGGGCAACTTCGGCTCGGTGGACGGCGACAGCGCCGCCGCCATGCGTTACACGGAAATCCGCCTCTCCAAGATCGCTCATGAAATGCTGGGCGACATCGACAAGGAGACGGTGGACTTCGGCCCTAACTACGACGGCTCCGAGCAGGAGCCGCTGGTGCTGCCAAGCCGCCTGCCTAACCTGCTGGTCAACGGCTCCTCGGGTATTGCCGTGGGTATGGCCACGAATATCCCGCCGCACAACCTCAATGAGGTAGTGGACGGCTGCCTGCATTTGCTGCAGAACCCCGAAGCTTCCATCGACGAGCTGATGGAGATCATTCCCGCACCGGACTTCCCCACGGCCGGCATCATCTACGGCATCAACGGCGTCAAGGAAGGCTATCGCACCGGCCGTGGCCGCGTGGTGATGCGTGCCAAGTGCCACTTCGAGGACATCGACAAGGGTCAGCGTCAGTCCATCATCGTTGACGAGCTGCCCTACCAGGTCAACAAGAAGACGCTGCAGGAGCGCATGGCCGAGCTGGTGCACGAAAAGAAGATCGAGGGCATCAGCCATATTCAGGACGAGTCGGACAAGTCCGGCATGCGCCTGGTGATCGAATTGAAGCGCGGCGAAGTGCCCGAGGTGGTGCTCAACAATCTCTACAAGCTGACCCAGCTGCAAGACACCTTCGGCATGAACATGGTGGCCCTGGTCAACGGCCAGCCCAAGCTCTGCAACCTGAAGGATCTGATCCAGGTCTTCCTGGAGCACCGCCGCGAAGTGGTGACCCGCCGCACCGTGTTTGAGCTGCGCAAGGCGCGCGACCGCGGCCATGTGCTGGAAGGTCTGGCCGTCGCACTGGCCAATATCGACGACTTCATCGCCATCATCCGCAACGCTCCCACACCTCCCGTGGCCAAGGCCGCGCTGATGGAAAAATCCTGGGACAGCAAGCTGGTGCGCGAGATGCTCACCCGCACGCGCACCGACGGCGGCGTGGTCAATGCCGACGACTATCGCCCCGAGGGCCTGGAAGTCGAATTCGGCATGCAGCAAAACGGCCTGTACCGCCTCTCCGAGACCCAGGCCCAGGAAATTCTGCAGATGCGTCTGCAACGCCTGACGGGCCTTGAGCAAGACAAGATCGTGGCCGAGTACAAGGACGTCATGTCGGTCATCGAAGACCTGCTGGACATCCTGGCCAAGCCCGAGCGCGTCTCCATCATCATTGGTGAAGAACTCAACGCTGTGAAGGCCGAATTCGGTCAGTCCAAGAAGGGCGAGCGTCGCTCCACCGTGGAATACAGCGCGCAAGACCTGTCCACCGAAGACCTGATCACGCCCACCGACATGGTGGTGACGCTCTCGCACACCGGCTACATCAAGAGCCAGCCCCTGTCCGAGTACCGCTCGCAAAAGCGCGGCGGCCGCGGCAAGCAGGCCACGGCTACCAAGGAAGACGACTGGATCGACCAGCTCTTCATTGCCAACACGCACGACTATCTGCTGTGCTTCTCCAACCGTGGCCGCATGTACTGGCTCAAGGTCTGGGAAGTGCCCTCGGGTTCGCGCGGCTCGCGTGGTCGCCCCATCGTCAACATGTTCCCGCTGCAGGAAGGCGAGAAGATCAACGTGGTGCTGCCGCTGACCGGCGAAAACCGCAGCTTCCCCGAAGATCACTTCGTCTTCATGGCCACCAGCATGGGCACCGTCAAGAAGACGGCGCTGACCGAGTTCAGCAACCCGCGCAAGGCCGGCATCATTGCTGTCGGCCTGGACGAGGGCGACTACCTGATCGGCGCTGCGCTGACCGACGGCAAGCATGATGTGATGCTGTTCAGCGACGGCGGCAAGGCGGTACGCTTTGACGAGAACGATGTGCGCCCCATGGGCCGCAATGCGCGCGGCGTGCGCGGCATGAACATCGAGGAGCATCAGAACGTGATCGCCATGCTGGTCGCCGAGGCCGACGACGGCACGGGCAACGTGGTGGCGGGTTCGCAAAGCGTGCTGACCGCCACCGAAAACGGCTACGGCAAGCGCACGGCCATCAGCGAATACACGCGCCACGGCCGCGGCACCAAGGGCATGATTGCAATCCAGCAGTCCGAGCGCAACGGCAAGGTCGTGGCTGCCACCCTGGTGGCGCCCGAGGACGAGATCATGCTGATCACCGACACCGGCGTGCTGGTGCGCACCCGGGTGGCGGAAATCCGCGAACTGGGCCGCGCCACGCAAGGCGTGACGCTGATCAATCTGGACGAAGGTGCCAAGCTCATCGGCCTGCAGCGCATCGTCGAAAATGATGCGAACGACAATGCCGGCGAGGACGGCGAAGCCGATGAATCCGGCAGTGCCAGCGCCGAAGGCGCAGCCGAGTCCGGCGACGCCTCCTGATCGGCCAGCCCCGGCTGCCCCGATACGGACCGGACGCCACGGGCATGGCCCCATGCCCGTGGCCCAATGTTTTGATAGCTGAAAGCGCAAGCCAGACAAGCGCTTTCACATGTTTTGAGCGTAAATCTGATGAACCGCCCTTTTAACTTCTCCGCAGGCCCCGCCGCCATCCCTGAAGAAGTGCTGCAAACCGCAGCCGCCGAAATGCTGGACTGGCACGACTCCGGCATGGGGGTGATGGAAATGAGCCACCGCGGCAAGGAATTCATCAGCATTTACGAAGCCGCCGAAGCCGATCTGCGCGAGCTGCTGGCCGTGCCCGCCCACTTCAAGATCCTGTTCATGCAGGGCGGCGGCATTGCCGAAAACGCCATCGTGCCCATGAATCTGTCGCGCGCCGGCGTGGTGGACTTTGTGGTGACCGGCAGCTGGAGCCAGAAGTCGGCCAAGGAGGCCGCCAAGTACGCCAGCGATGCCAATGTGGCCGCCAGCGCCAAGGACAGCGACTACACCACGATTCCCGCCGCCAGCAGCTGGAATCTGAGCCGTGGCGCCAGCTATGTGCATATCTGCAGCAACGAGACCATTCACGGCGTGGAATTCCACGAGCTGCCCGACCTCCAGGCCCTGGGCTCGGATGCACCGCTGGTCATCGACTTTTCCTCGCATGTAGCCTCGCGCTCCATCGACTGGAGCCGCGTGGGCCTGGCCTTTGGTGGCGCGCAAAAGAACATCGGCCCCGCGGGCCTGACCATCGTCATCGTGCGCGAAGACCTGCTGGGCCATGCCCTGCCCGTCTGCCCCTCGGCGTTTGATTACAAAACCGTGGCCGACAACGGCAGCATGTACAACACGCCCCCCACCTGGGGCATCTACATGGCCGGCCTGACCTTCCAGTGGCTCAAGCGCCAGACCGAAGGCGGCCTCAGCGGCGTGGCCGCCATGGAAGCGCGCAACATCGCCAAGGCCAAGCTGTTCTATGACTATGTGGACCAATCCTCGTTCTACGTGAACAAGGTGGCCGCGAACTGCCGCTCGCGCATGAACATTCCGTTCTTCCTTCATGATGAGTCGCGCAATGACGCCTTCCTGGCCGGCGCCAAGCAAGCCGGCCTGCTGCAGCTCAAGGGCCACAAGTCCGTGGGCGGCATGCGTGCCAGCATCTACAACGCCATGCCCATAGCAGGCGTGCAGGCGCTGGTCGACTACATGCGTGACTTCGAGCAACGTCAGGCCTGAGCCCCACCCTTAGCCTTGTAAAAAGATGAGCTGCCACCGCTTGATCTGCAAGTACTTCACCAAGGTATTGGTTTGAATTCCTTGTGCAACAAGCGCCAGCAGCTACGAAATTTGAGAGATTCATGAGCCAAGAACCCCAAGCCAGCCCCGAGCTGTTGTCGCTGCGCAACCAGATCGATTCCCTGGACCGCCAGTTGCTGGAGCTGGTCAACCAGCGCGCCCATGTGGCGGAGCAGGTGGGCGAGCTCAAGAAGAAGGAAGGCTCGGCCTTCTTCCGCCCGGACCGCGTGGCCCAGGTGATCGAGAAGATCAAGTCCAACAACCCCGGCCCGCTCAAGGGCGCGCATGTGGCCGCCATCTGGCGCGAAATCATGTCGGCCTGCCTGGCGCTGGAATCCCCCCAGCGCGTGGCCGTGCTCGGCCCGGCCGGTACCTTCTGCGAGGAAGCGGCGATCCAGTACTTCGGCGGCGCGGCCGACCTGATGTACTGCAACAGTTTCGAGGAAGTCTTTCACGCCACGGCCGCCGGCAGCGCCCAGTACGGCGTGGTGGGCGTGGAGAACTCCAACGAAGGCGTGGTCACGCGCTCGCTGGACATGTTCCTGCACACGCCCTGCCATGTGGTGGGCGAGGTCAGCATGCTGATCCGCCACAATCTGATGCGCACCAGCAACACGCTGGACGGCATCGAGGTCGTGGCCGCCCACCCCCAGGCTCTGGCCCAGTGCCAGGGCTGGTTGTCCAAACATCTGCCCCATGCCGAACGTCGCCCCGTGGAGAGCAATGCCGAAGGCGCGCGCCTGGCGGCCCTGCATCCCAACTGGGCCGGCATTGCCGGTGAGCGCGCCGCCCAGCAGTTCGGCCTGCACATCGTCAGCCACGCGATCCAGGACGATGCCTACAACCGCACGCGTTTTGCCGTCATCTGCCTGCCGCACACGCTGGCCACGGCCGCGCCCAGCGGCAGCGACTGCACCAGCCTGGTGGTCTCGGTGCCCAACACCGCAGGTGCCGTGCATGACCTGCTGGTGCCGCTGAAAAAGCACGGCGTCTCGATGACGCGCTTCGAGTCGCGCCCGGCCCGCACCGGCCAATGGGAGTATTACTTCTACATCGACATCGAAGGCCACCCGGCCCAGGCCAATGTGGCCGCCGCCCTGCAGGAGCTGCAGGGCCTGTGCGCGTTCTACAAGGTGCTGGGCACCTACCCGGTGAGCAAGTGATGGCGACTCAGGAATTGCAGCCGTTCGAGCAGCTCGGCTTGATCGGCTGCGGATTGATGGGCGGCTCCTTCGCCCTGGCACTCAAGAAGGCCGGCCTGGTCAAGCGCGTGGTGGGCTACAGCAAATCGCCTTCGACCACCGAACGTGCGCGCCAGATGGGCGTGATCGACGTGGAGGCACCTTCCGCCCTGCTGGCGGCGGCCGGCGCCGATCTGGTGCTGCTGGCCGTGCCCGTGGCGGCCACCGAGGCCACGCTCAAGTCCATCAAGCATCTGGTCACGCCCCAGATGATGATCATGGACGTGGGCTCCACCAAGGTCGATGTGGTGCAGGCCGCACGTTCGGCACTGCGCGACCAGATCGGCAGCTTTGTGCCCGCCCACCCCATCACCGGCAAGGAAGTGGCCGGCGTGGAGCACGCCGATGTCAAGCTCTACCAGGGCGCCCAGGTCGTGCTGACACCGACGGAGCGCACGCTGACCGCGCATCTGGCCAAGGCCCAGGCGCTGTGGCAGGCCCTGGGATGCAAGGTCACGGCCATGTCGCCCGAGGCCCATGACAGCGCACTCGCCACCGTCAGCCACCTGCCCCATCTGCTGGCATTTGCCATGATGCAAAGCGTGCTGAACCAGCCCGGCGCCGACGATATGCTGGCGCTGGCCGGACCCGGTTTCCGCGACTTCACGCGCATAGGCGCAGGCGACCCCAAGCTCTGGCGCGATGTGCTGCTGGCCAACCGCGATCAGGTCCTGGCCCAGTCGCGTCAGTTCCGCCAGGCGCTGGAGCAGCTCGAAGGGCTGATGCAGGCCAACGACGGCCAGGGACTGCAGGACCGCCTGACCCTGGCCAGTGCCGCACGCGCCGAATGGACCATGGGCGGCAAGCGAGGCTCTTAAACTAGCGGCGTCGATCTATTCACCCAACCGCCACAGACACCGGGCAACGCCCGCCGCGCAGCCCGGTGTCGAAGCAGCCAGGCTGCACAGGGGGTTACGAGAGTTTTATGTTCACCACTGAATTTCTGGACCTGCCCGCACTGGATTCCGCCAACGGCAGCGTCAGCCTGCCCGGCTCCAAAAGCATCTCCAATCGCGTGCTGCTGCTGGCGGCGCTGAGCCAGGGCACCACCACCATTCACGACCTGCTGGATTCGGACGACACCCGCGTCATGCTGGCCGGACTCAAGCAGCTGGGCTGCAGCATCACCCCGGATGCCGTCACACCCGGCCAGGCGATTGACGTCACCGGCATCGGCGGTCAGTTGCCGGCCGGCACCGCGGCGACGCTGTTCCTGGGCAATGCCGGCACGGCCATGCGCCCGCTGACTGCGGCGCTGTCGGTGCTGGGCGGTGACTTCGAGATGACGGGCATTCCCCGCATGTACGAACGCCCTATCGGTGACCTGGTCGATGCGCTGCGCCAGCTGGGCTGCAAGATCGACTACCTGAAGGATGAAGGCTTTCCGCCCCTGAAGATCGGCCAGCCCGATTTCAGCCAGCTGGGCAGCGAATCCATCAAGGTACGCGGCGATGTCTCCAGCCAGTTCCTGACCTCGCTGCTGATGGCCCTGCCCCTGTTGGCCAATGTCCCCGGGGCACAGCGCGACATCACCATCGAAGTGGTGGGCGAGCTGATCTCCAGGCCCTATATCCACATCACGCTGGAGCTGCTGGCGCGCTTCGGCATCGCCGTGAAAAACGACAACTGGCAGCGCTTTGTGATCCCCGCAGGCAGCCGCTATCAGTCGCCGGGCGCCATCCATGTGGAGGCCGATGCCTCGTCGGCCAGCTATTTCATCGCTCTGGGCGCGATTGCCACCGGCACCACCGATGACGCCGATGCCGACAACGCGCCGCAGCCCAAGAGCATACGCATTCTGGGTGTGGGCCAGGACTCGATCCAGGGCGACATCCGCTTCATCGAGGCCGCCCAGGCCATGGGCGCACAGATCGAAAGCGGCCCCAACTGGCTGCAGGTCAGCCGTGGCAGCTGGCCTCTGAAGGCCATCGACCTTGATTGCAACCATATTCCCGACGCGGCCATGACGCTGGGCACCATGGCGCTGTATGCCGACGGCGTGACCACGCTGCGCAATATCGCCAGCTGGCGCGTCAAGGAAACCGACCGCATTGCCGCCATGGCGATCGAGTTGCGCAAACTCGGCGCCTCGGTGGAAGAAGGGGCTGACTACATCCGCATCACCCCTCCAGCCGGCAAGGCCGCCTGGAAAGCGGCCAGCATCCACACCTATGACGACCACCGCGTCGCCATGTGCTTCTCCCTGGCGGCCTTCAACCCGGCCAAGCTGCCGGTGCGCATAGAAGACCCAAAATGCGTGGCCAAGACCTTCCCCGACTATTTCGAGGCGCTGTTCTCCGTCAGCGAAGCCGAGCGCGAGCATATTCCCGTGATCTGCATCGACGGGCCAACGGCCTCCGGCAAGGGCACGATTGCCGCAGAAGTCGCCAGAGCCCTGGGCTATCAGTTGCTGGACTCCGGCGCGCTGTACCGCATCACCGGCCTGGCCGCATCGCGTGCCGGCATGACGCTTGACGAGTCGAACGAGGAAACCATTGCCGAGATGGCACTGGACATGCCCGTGCGCTTCGATGCGCAGCAGCGTGTCTGGCTCGGCGACGAGGACATCAGCCTGGCCATTCGCAGCGAAGAAGCCGGCATGAATGCCTCGCGCGTATCGGCCCTGCCTGCCGTGCGCACCGCGCTGGTGGATCTGCAGCTGTCCTTCCAGGCCCTGCCTGGGCTGGTTGCCGATGGCCGCGACATGGGCACGGTCATCTTCCCCCACGCCCCGCTGAAGGTCTATTTGTGGGCGTCTGCCCAGTGCCGCGCCGAGCGCCGATATAAACAGTTGATTTCCAAAGGAATTTCAGCTAATATGTCCACCCTTTTGGCAGACCTTGAGGCGCGCGACGCGCGCGATATGAATCGCAGCACCGCTCCGCTCAAGCCCGCCGAGGATTCTTTGCAGCTCGACAGCTCCGAGATGACCATTGAAGAAGTGGTTGCCCAGGTGCTGTCGTGGTGGCAGGAACGCCAGCCGTTCGGTCGTCCTTGAAATTTCTAGCTTGAAGTTTCAAGGCCAGCCCTGCATCTGGCTTGTTGGCCCTTGATGCCAGGTTCTCGCAGACCGCGGACCGGCAGCAAGGTTGTTAACCTTTAACCCCCGTGGGCCTCAAACCCACAACCTCCGCAATCAGTCTTAAAAACGCTTGGCAATGGTGCCGACGGAAACCTGGTTGCGGGCAAGGAACTACATGTCTGAATCTTTTGCCGCCCTTTTTGAAGAGTCGTTGACACGCACCGAAATGCGTCCTGGCGAAGTTATCACCGCTGAAGTCGTGCGCGTTGAGCACAACTTCGTGGTGGTGAACGCCGGCCTGAAGTCGGAAGCCTACGTGCCCCTCGACGAGTTCAAGAACGACCAGGGCGAAGTCGAAGTCCAAGTGGGTGACTTCGTGTCCGTGGCCATCGGCTCCATCGAAAACGGCTACGGCGACACCATCCTGTCCCGTGACACCGCCAAGCGTCTGGCTTCCTGGCTGTCGCTGGAAAAGGCTCTGGAATCCGGCGAATTCGTGACCGGCACCACTTCCGGCAAGGTCAAGGGCGGCCTGACCGTTCTGGTCAACGGCATCCGCGCATTCCTGCCCGGTTCGCTGATCGACACACGTCCCATCAAGGACCTGACTCCCTACGAAAACAAGACCCTGGAATTCAAGGTCATCAAGCTGGATCGCAAGCGCAACAACGTGGTGCTGTCGCGCCGCGCTGTGGTGGAAGCCTCCATGGGCGAAGAGCGCGCCAAGCTGATGGAAACCCTGAAGGAAGGCGCTATCGTTCAGGGCGTGGTCAAGAACATCACCGAATACGGTGCGTTCGTGGACCTGGGCGGTATCGACGGCCTGCTGCACATCACCGACATGGCATGGCGCCGTGTGCGTCACCCCTCCGAAGTGGTGACTGCCGGCCAGGAAATCACTGCCAAGATCCTGAAGTTCGACACCGAAAAGAACCGCGTGTCCCTGGGTCTGAAGCAAATGGGCGACGATCCCTGGATGGGCGTGGCTCGCCGCTACCCCTCCGCTACCCGTCTGTTCGGCAAGGTCACCAACATTGCCGACTACGGCGCATTCGTGGAACTGGAACCCGGCATCGAAGGCCTGGTGCACGTTTCCGAAATGGACTGGACCAACAAGAACATTGCTCCCACCAAGCTCGTGTCCCTGGGCGACGAAGTGGAAGTCATGGTTCTGGAAATCGACGAAGACAAGCGTCGCATCTCCCTGGGCATGAAGCAGTGCAAGGCTAACCCCTGGCAAGAATTCGCCCAGAACACCAAGCGCGGCGACCGCGTGAAGGGCCCCATCAAGTCCATCACCGACTTCGGCGTGTTCGTGGGTCTGGCTGCCGGTATCGACGGCCTGGTGCACCTGTCTGACCTGTCGTGGAACGAAGCCGGCGAAGCCGCCGTTCGTAACTACAAGAAGGGTCAAGAAGTCGAAGCCATCGTGCTGGCCGTGGACGTTGAGCGCGAGCGCATCTCCCTGGGCATCAAGCAGCTGGACAGCGATCCCTTCACGACCTTCGTGACCGTGAACGACAAGGGCCAAGTTGTGACCGGCAAGGTCAAGACTGTGGACGCCAAGGGCGCTGAAATCGACCTGGGCGAAGACATCATCGGCTACCTGCGCGCTTCCGAAATCTCGCAAGACCGCGTGGAAGATGCTCGTTCCGTCCTGAAGGAAGGCGACGAAGTGACTGCCGTGGTGGTGAACGTGGATCGCAAGAGCCGCAACATCCAGCTGTCCATCAAGCAAAAGGATCACGCTGAACAGCAAGTCGCCATGGCTTCCCTGTCGGCTCAGTCCTCCAAGGAAAACGCTGGTACCACCAGCCTGGGCGCTCTGCTGCGCGCCAAGCTGGACGCTGACAAGTAAATCTTGCATCAGCCGGTCAGCCAGCTCGCCTGACTGACCGCCAAGCGTCAAAGACAACGGGCGCCCTGTGCGCCCGTTGTTGTTTTCAACCTAGAGCCTCCGCCACCCGATGACCCGATCCGATCTCGTCGAAGAACTTGCCGCCCAATTTGGCCAACTCAACCAACGTGATGCCGAGCAGGCCGTCAAAACCATTCTGGATGCCGTCAGCGATGCCCTGGTGCGCGGTCACCGTATTGAAATTCGCGGCTTTGGCAGCTTTGCCATCAATCACCGCCAGCCCCGCATAGGCCGCAACCCCCGCTCCGGCGAGTCCGTTCAGGTTCCCTCCAAGCGCGTGCCTCATTTCAAGCCCGGCAAGGCCCTGCGCGAAGCCGTGGACAATCTCAAGGCCGAAGACTCCGCTGCCCAGCAGCCGCAGATCGCCTGAAGTCCGCGGGCACCGTCAGCCACATCAGGGCTGACCACGCCGTCCGTTTGCCAGTCCGCGCATGGGCTGGCCTAAAATCTTCCCGTCACACAAGGCGCATAAAGGGAAGCATGAAATACCTGCTGTGGCTGCTCAAGGCAGCCATTTTTTTCACTCTGTTCGCATTCGCACTCAACAACCAGCAAGACGCCACCGTGCATTTCTTCTTTGGCACGGCCTGGACGGCACCTCTGGTGCTGGTGGTTCTGGCTGCTTTCGCGCTGGGCCTTTTTGTCGGAGTGCTGGGCATGGTGCCACGCTGGCTCAAGCATCGCAGCGCAGCGCGCGAAGCACAGGCCACTCAACAGGCACCGAACGCCGCAGCCAACGCCACCAGTGCAGCACCTGCGGTGAAGGAACAGAACTCTTCTTCGATCATTGCGCCGGGCGACGTGCATGGAATTTAATCTGACTTGGATTTTGCTGGGCCTGCCTGCAGCCTTTGTGCTGGGCTGGCTGGCCTCCCGCTGGGATTTGCGCCAGGTGCGAGCCGACAACCGCCAGGCTCCCAAGGCGTACTTCAAAGGTCTGAACTTTCTGCTCAACGAGCAGCAGGACAAGGCCATCGATGCCTTTATCGAGGCCGTACAGAACGACCCCGATACCACCGAACTGCACTTTGCACTGGGCAACCTGTTTCGCCGCCGCGGCGAATACAACCGTGCAGTGCGCGTCCACGAGCATCTGCTCAGCCGCGCCGACCTCACCCGCCCCGACCGGGACCGTGCCCAGCATGCACTGGCACAGGACTTTCTCAAGGCCGGCCTGCTGGACCGCGCCGAGGAGGCACTGAACCGCCTGGAAGGCACGCAGTACGAAGGCGAAGCACGCCTGGCGCTGCTGGCCATCTACGAGCGCTCGCGCGACTGGGCCCAGGCAGCGGCCATCGTGCGCAAGATGCAGGCCGCCGGCCAGGGGGACTTCAGCACCCGGCTGGCCCACTATCTTTGCGAAGACGCGCAATCCCAGGTGGCCCATGGCCAGCTCGACAAGGCGTTTGCGCAGCTGCAACAGGCCTTGGAGACTGCGCCGCAAGCTCCGCGTCCCCGACTGGAGCTCGCCCAGCTCCAGCATCGACAGGGCCGTTCCGCACAGGCTTTGTCAAGTCTTCAGGCGCTGGCGCAGAACAGCCCAGCAGCCCTGCCCCTGGCAGCCAGCCTGCTTGTGGAAGTGGCCGAGGCAACAGGCGCGCTCGCCGAGGCTCGCGATCTGCTGCTCAAGCACTATGAACAGGCACCCTCGCTGGATCTGCTGCAGGCACTGGTCGCAGTCGATCAGAAAAGCGGTGACGCTGCAGCCCCCGGCCGCCAGCGCCTGGTGCAACACCTGGAGCATGAATCTTCCCTGGTGGCTGCCGCCCAATGGCTGGAAGGCGAGACACTGACCGAAGAGCAGTACCATGCCACCGTGCAGAAGGCGCTGAACCACGCCACCAAGCCCCTGACCCGCTACCGCTGCGCAGCCTGCGGCTTTGAAGCCCGCACCCATTTCTGGCATTGCCCCGGCTGTCAGAGCTGGGACAGTTACCCCGCACGCAGGGTCGAAGAGCTGTAAAGCACTTCCAGAAGACAAAAGAGCGCCCCTGGGCGCTCTTTTTCAATGCATGCAGGCGGCTCGTTTAATGGTCACCCCACTCATCGGCCGGCATATCCTGCTTGCCGATCAACCAGGGCAGGCGCGAAGACACGCCGACCAGAACCCCCACGGCCCAGAACAGAGCCGAGACACCGACCACCGTGCCCAGCGAGCCGAACAGCACCGGCATCAGCACGCTGGAGCCGTTGATGGCCATCATGCGCAATCCCAGCGCCTCGCCATGGCGCTCGGGTGGCGTGATCTGATGGATCATGCTCATCACCATGGGCTGCACCGATCCCAGCACTACGCCCAGCAAGACTGAACAGGCACCCATGGTCCAGGCTCCTGGCATGAAGGGATAGGCGATGAACAAGGCGCAGGCCGCAACCATGGCCCCCAGCACCACCTGCGATTCGGCCAGGCGGCGCGTGATGATGGGCATCAGCATGCGGATCACGGCCGCAGCAATCGCAAAAGCACCCAGGATGCTGCCTATCACCGAGGCAGGCAGTCCGCGCTCATGGCCCAGAATTGGCACGACAAAGGTGTGCACGTCCCAGCAAGAGGAAAGCGCCCAGTTCAGCAGCAACAGGCGCCTGAAGCCCCGGTTCTGTACCAGATCCCAGGCCGTTGCCTTCTGGTTCGCACTCTCGGTCTGCAACGCGGGCAGCTCCTGCACCGTTCTTGCCCAGAACCAGGCCGCCAGAGGCATCAGGGTCAGCAGCAGGAAGGCCGCCCTGAAACCTGTGGTGCTGGCCGCTTCGCCGCCGGCGTAGTCGATCAGCAGACCGGCCGCGAAAGGCCCCAAAAAATTGGAGATGGCCGGCCCGATCGCCAGCCAGCTGAAGACCTTGCGCAGCTCGTCCTTGTTGTGCGCCATGCGCCCCACATGGCGCTGCAGGGCGATCAGTGCCATGCCGGCTGCGCCGCCCGTCAGCAAAGCGCTCAGGCACAGCACCGGATAAATCGGGAACAGCACCGCCACTCCCGCTCCGGAACAGGCGGCCACCACACTGATGATGAGCGGGCGCTTGAGCCCGTGACGGTCCGCATAGCGCCCCGCGGGCAGGGACAGAAACACCTGGGTCAGCGCAAACAGCGCCAGCAGCATGCCGACCGCAGCCGCGCTATAGCCCTCCTTGAGCGCCAGCAGCGGCGTGGCCATGCGCATGCCCGTCATGGTGCCGTGGATACAGACTTGCGCAAGAATCAGGCGCAGCAGGGCCGCGTTCATTCCTGGTCCTCGGCGGCAAGCTGATCACCCTCAGCCGACGCAGCCGGAAACAGGGGTTGACCCTGACCGTCTCCATTCGGCAGCTCCTGCACATTGCGCAAATGGCGCTGAATGGCGCGCGTGCGCACACCCACCTGATCAAACTTGCGCGCGGCGGCATCGATGGACTTGCGCGTAGCCTCCACCACCTCGCCGAACTTGCCGAACTCGGTCTTGACCTGACCGAGCACGCCCCAGACTTCGGAGGAGCGTTTCTCGATCGCCAGCGTCTTGAAGCCCATCTGCAGGCTGCTGAGCATGGCGGCCAGATTCGCGGGACCGGTAATCACGATGCGATGCTCATTCTGCAGCGCCTCGACCAGTCCCGGACGGCGCAGCACTTCGGCGAACAGGCCCTCGGTGGGCAGATACATGACGGCAAAGTCCGTGGTGTGCGGCGGCGCGATGTACTTGCTCGCGATCTTTCTGGCTTCGCCGCGAATCGATGTCTCGAAGGCATTGCCTGCAGCGGCAATGGCCACGCGATCTGCGCTGTCCTGGGCATCCTGCAGGCGCTGGTAATGCTCGACCGGATATTTGGCATCGATGGGCAGCCAGATGGGCTGCTCGTCGTTGCGGCCCGGCAGCCGGATGGCGAACTCGACCAGCTCATCACTGCCAGGCACGGTCTTGACGTTTCTCGCGTACTGCTCGGGCGTGAGCACATTGTCGATGATGCTGCCCAGTTGCAGCTCGCCCCAGGTGCCGCGCGACTTCACATTGGTCATCACGCGCTTCAGATCGCCTACGCTGCCCGCCAGGGTCTGCATCTCGCCCAGCCCCTTGTGCACCTGCTCCAGCCGATCGCTGACCAGCTTGAAGGACTCGCCCAGACGCTGCTCCAGCGTGGCATGCAGTTTTTCATCGACAGTGCGGCGCATCTCGTCGAGCTTGAGGGAGTTTTCGCTCTGAATCGTGGCCAGTCGCTCGTTGAGCGTTGTGCGCAGTTGCTCGGCCGTGGTCTGCTGGCCCTGCGCCAGCGCAGCCAGTTGCTGGCTCACCGCATCCTGCAACACGGCAAACTGATGGCGCAGTTGCTCGCCATTGCTTCCCAGCTGATCCTTGAGCGCAGCCCCCATATTGGTACTCATATGCGTGAGCTGCTGCTGGATATCGCCCTTGAGCGAGTCCAGCGTGCCGCGCGTCGTCTCGGCCAGGGCCTCGAAGCGCTGCTGGACATGGACTGCCTGCTCGGCACTGCTTTGGGCCAGTGCCGCGCGGGCTTGCTGGCTGTCACCCGTCAGCCGCTGCGCTAGCTGGGCAACGTCTTCACGAAAGGATGCCAGCGCCGCCGCCTGCTCGCGCCGTGCGGCCAGTGCATCTTGCTGGGCCTGGGCCAACTGGGTCTGCACATGCTGGGTGACACGGTCCAGGGCTCCATCGCTCTTGGCCACCGTCATCTGGGTACTCTGGCTGCTGCGCTCCAACTGCTGCAGCCTGACATCCAGCGCCTGCAATCCCTGCAGCAGCTGGGCTTGCAGCCTCATCGCATCAGGGCCGAGAGCAAGTTCCGTCTGACGGCGCAGCCCCTGCAGCCACCACAGCAGCACCAGAAGCAGGCCCACCATCAATACGGCCAGCGCCGCCAACCCAAGCCACCACGTAGTCACTGTCTTGCCACGCCTTTCGCACTCTTTTTTCATAGCTGCAAGCGCTTATCAGAAAAGCGCTACAGACCTATTCATTGAATTTCCGCCCTAGGCATTGCAGACTGAAGTTTGCAAGCACTAGCGCGCAGGCAAATTATCAGTCCTCAGAGCCAAGAAAAATTCAATGCGATCAGAAGTGCTGCTTCCGACTGCAGCCTTGGTGACAGCAAGGCTGCAATCGGTTGACGCAAGAATCAGGCGTCGGGGCCCACTTGCTGGGCAATGGCCATGGCGAACTTGCCGCCGCCCACGGACCAGTCGGAATAGTCGTTTTCGTGCGTGAAGATGAACACATCGCTGGGTGCGACGTCCGCATCTTTTTCCAGATTGGCGGCGATGTTGGCATACAGCGCGCGCTTCATGGCATCGCTGCGCCCACGGCGCATGGTGATCTCGACCACGACCACGCGGTCCGAGCGCTTGTAGCCGTTGAAAGTGCGGCTGAAGAAGAACTTCTGCTCGTCATATTCCTCAACCATGTTGAACAGCTCATCGGCGGGCATGCCGATGCCGTCGATCAGGGCCTGATGAATACCGTTGACGATGGCCTGGCGCTGGGCGGGCGTGGTGTCCTTGTGGACGCTGGTGCGGATAAAAGGCATTGCTGTCTCGCTTGATATAAAAAAGCCCGCTGTGCGCACAGACGCCAAGCGGGCAGAAATTATCAAAGCCGACAACGCACTCAGAGCACGTATTCGCCCTCAAACTGATATGACGTGATACGGCCTAATCTCGGCATCAGGCCAACTGATTGACGGGCGTCAGCGGCCCCTTGCCGGCAAAGAACGAGATCAGGTTGTCTGCCGCCAGCCCCGCCATGGCCGTACGCGTACCCTTGGTGGCGCTGGCGATATGAGGTGTCAGCACCACATTGGGCACGGTCAGCAGATCCGGATGCACGACAGGCTCACCCTCGAACACGTCCAGCCCCGCTGCGGCAATGCGCTTATCCTTGAGTGCCTGGGCCAGAGCCGCATCGTCGACGATGCCGCCACGCGCAATATTGATCAGCGTGGCTGTGGGCTTCATCTGCGCAATTTCTGCCGCGCCTATGGTGTGGCGGTTTTCGGGGGTGAATGGCAGCACCAGCATCAGATGGTCTGCACGTTCGAGCAGCTCCTGCTTGCCGACATAGCTGGCCTTGCACTCGGCTTCCAGCGCAGCATCCAGACGCGAGCGGTTGTGATAGATCACCTCCATGCCAAAGCCGTAGGCCGCACGGCGTGCAATGGCCTGACCGATGCGGCCCATGCCCAGGATACCCAGCGTGCTGCCATGCACCTCGGCACCCGCAAACAGGTCGTAATGCCAGTCCTTCCAGAGCCCGGCACGCAGATAGTGCTCGCTCTCGGCAATGCGGCGCGCCGTGGCCATCAGCAGGGCAAAGCCGAAATCAGCCGTGGTCTCGGTCAGTACATCGGGGGCATTCGTGCCCTGCACGCCTGCGGCCGTCATCGCGGGCACATCGAAATTGTTGTAGCCCACAGCCATGTTGGCCACGATCTTGAGCTGCGGGCAGGCGGTCAGCAACTCGGCATCGATGCGCTGCGAACCCGTGGTCAGCACGCCATCCTTGCCCTGCAACTGCTGTGCCAGCTCTGCCGGAGACCAGACCACATCGTCCTGATTGGACTGCACTTCAAAATGCTGCTGCAACCGCTGCACCACCTCGGGTGAAATGGCGCGGGCAATCAAGATACGGGGCTTTTGACTCATCGCGTTGTCTCCTCATTCATCTTTTTAGAACATATCAGCTCGCCCGGCACAGCCCGAGCTATCAAGCAAGGACCGTCCCGCAGCAATGATGTCACCCCCCTCAAGGGGAGAGCCATCACCTAAACCAAATCCAGGTAATCAAAACCAGCAGAGGTACCAGCACGCAGACCGACCAGAGCATGTAGCCGAAAAAGCCCGGCATCTTCACGCCGCGATCTTCGGCAATCGCCTTGACCATGAGATTGGGCGCATTGCCAATGTATGTGTTCGCTCCCATGAACACGGCACCGGCAGAAATGGCTGTCAGCGTCAGCGCCATCTCGGTCATGAGGTGCGCGGGGTCGCCACCGGCGGTATTGAAGAACACCAGATAAGTCGGAGCGTTGTCGAGGAAGGAGGACAGCAGACCCGTGGCCCAGAAATACATGGCCGGGTTGGGCGTGCCATCGGCATTGGTGACTGCGCGCACCACGGCTCCGAACGGGCCATCGACACCGGCTTTAAGCATGGCGATGACGGGAATGATGGTCAGGAAAATACCTGCAAACAGCTTGGCCACTTCCTGCATGGGACCCCAGCCGAACTCATTGGCCTGATGCACACGAGCGGGTGTGAGCTTGAGCGAAAGCAGAACCACGGCAAGCAAACCCAGATCGCGCACCAGACCGGGCAGGCCCACATGGGTCCCGGCGATCTCGATACCCGCAGGAGTGCGCCAGATGCCGCTGACCAGCACTAGAGCCACCACCACCATCAGCAGCACAAAGTTCACACGGCCTTCAAAGCCCAGGCGGCTTTGAGCCCCGGTCACATCCATGCTGGGCGTGGGATCGGGCAGATCGGTCTCGCCCTTTTGCCCCATCAGCTTGTGATCTATCACATAGAAGATGGCCAGCAGCGCCAGCGTGAGGAATAGCATCGGGCCCCAGATATGGCTCACCGTCCAGAAGAAGTCCACCCCCTTCAGAAAGCCCAGGAACAGCGGCGGATCTCCGAGCGGCGTCAACGCCCCCCCGGCATTGGAGACGATGAAGATGAAAAACACCACCACATGAGCCTGATGACGGCGGTTGTCGTTGGCGCGCAGCAAGGGACGTATCAGCAGCATCGAAGCCCCGGTCGTGCCCATGAAGCTGGCCAGCACCGCTCCAATGGCCAGGATGGCGGTATTCAACCCCGGCGAACCACGCAGATTGCCGCGCACATAGATGCCTCCGGCCACCGTGTACAAGGCGGTCAGCAGGATCACGAATGGCAGATACTCGGCCAGCAAGGCATGCACCAGATTCACGCCCGCCGCGCCCAGACCATAGACCAGCGCAAAAGGCAGCAGGAAGGCCAGCGCCCAGCCGGCGGTGACCTTGCCGAAATGGTGATGCCAGAATTGCGGAAGCAGCAGCGGCAGCAGCGCAATGGACAGCAGCATGCCCACAAACGGCAGGCCCCAGGCCACGGACATGGCTGCGCCGTCAATGTCTGCGGCCTGCGCGGTGGCCGCTGCCAGCGTCAGCAGCGCGGCCGCAGCGGCTTTCATAAAAGATTTGCTGTTCAAACGCCCATCCTCTCTGCTCTTTGCCCTGCAACAGGCATAACTCCCGCCAATGATTCTTTGATTTCTATGCAGGCGAAACCGGCTCCGGCGGCGCAATGCTGAACACCTGGCGCAGATAGGCCAGGTATTTTTCATCGTCACACATGCTCTTGCCCGGTGTGTCCGATAGCTTTGCCACGGGCTGGCCGTTGCAGCGCGTCATCTTGATCACGATCTGCAATGGCACATGCTCGCGGGGATTTCCCAAATCGTTGGTCAGATTGGTGCCGATGCCGAACGCCAGCTGGCAGCGACCGTTGAAGCGCTCGAACAGCCCGATGGTTTTGGGGATGGTCAACCCGTCGCTGAAGATCAGCACCTTGCTCAACGGATCGATCTTGTTGGCCTTGTAATGCGCTATCAGGCGCTCGCCCCAGTCAAACGGGTCGCCGCTGTCATGACGCGCACCGTCAAAAAGCTTGCAGAAGTACAGATCGAAATCACGCAGAAAGGCCGACATACCATAGACGTCGGACAGCGCAATCCCCAGATCGCCCCGGTACTCGCGCGCCCAGGACTCGAAGCCGAAGATCTGGCTGTCGCGCAGGCGCGGGCCCAGCGACTGGCAGGCCTGCAGATATTCATGGGCCAAGGTGCCCAGCGGGATCAGGCCCAGCTTCATCGCATACAGCACATTGCTGGTGCCCGCCAGTTGCCCCTTGCGCTGGCCGTTGACGCGCGCCGCCCCCGAATGACCCAGCCTGGCGCAAAGCACCCGCAGCACCTCTTCATGCCAGGCCCTGGAAAAGCGCCTGCGGGTGCCGTAATCGGCAATCTTGAGCGACTCAAGGCCAGGCGCCTGCAGCAGTTCGATCTTCTCGTCCAGGCGCTTGCGTCCTTCCAGAAAGTTGGGGACGGGCTGGGTATTGCGGAAATACACCTCGTTGACGATGGCCAGCACCGGGATCTCGAACAAGATGGTGTGCAGCCAAGGGCCCTGGATGGTGATGTCGATCTCGCCGCTGGCCAGGGGCGTGACCGTGATGTATTTGTCGTTGAGCTGGAACAGGCTCAGGAAATCGACAAAATCGCTCTTGATGAAACGCAGCGAACTCAGATAGGCCAGCTCGGCATCTTGAAAGCGCAGCTTGCACAGAGAGCGGATTTCTTCGCGGATTTCATTGACGTACGGAGCCAGTTGCACGCCAGGGTTGCGGCATTTGAAGCGGTACTCCACCTGCGCGCCCGGAAACTGATGCAGCACCACCTGCATCATCGTGAATTTGTACAGGTCGGTGTCTAGCAGACTGGTGATGATCATGGACGACGGTGGGCCTGACGGTCCGTTCAGTCATGGAACAAGGCTGGCTCAAAACACAGGCTGCGCCAGCCTCAACAGAGACTGGTGAGTGTAGGCGATTCCACACCCTGCACCGTACTCACGGCCCCTAAGCGCTTCTTGCAGATGCGGGCTTCGGATTTGCCGCCAGATATATCAATCGGATCAGAATCAAACCTTTGATATACATACGCAAGAAGCTATCGTTTTTGCTATTCACCAGCGGGCTCTGCACGCAGCAGTGACTGTAGTGCCGCCCGCAAGGGCTCGGGCAAAGGCACGGGCCGGCGCGTCTGTCTGTCGACATAGACATGCACAAAATGCCCGGCAGCAGCCGACTGGCTCGCCCCCCTGGCAAACAGACCCACTTCATAGCGCACGCTGGAGCTCCCCAGATGGGCCACGCGAATACCCGCTTCCACGGCTTGCGGGAAAGCCAACGAGGCAAAGTAATTGCACTGGGTCTCTATCACCAGGCCAATCGTCTGCCCATCATGAATATCCAACGCGCCCTGCTCTATCAGATACGCATTGACCGCGGTATCAAACCAGCTGTAGTAGATGACGTTGTTCACATGACCGTAAACATCGTTGTCCGACCAGCGGGTGCTGATTTCACGAAACACGGGATAGGAGTCGCGCGCCTGCGGCTGGGCGCGCAAAGGTTTGCCATGAGATAACGATGCAGTCATGCAGTCATTTTGCAGAGCCGCCCCGGCGCCGCCAGCACCACCGCGACAGGGCTTGCAGGTTGTCACTCATCAACGCATGACGCACCGCACAAAGAAAACACGCCACTTCAATTTTTGTCAGTTATCAGACATAACAAAGTCTTTTAAAAATCAGATACTTATCAAAAACAAAGAGTCATTAATTTTTTTGCTGCAGCGCAACAAATTAAAGCTTGCATTGCCACAAATTCTCTTTCACAATGCACCCATGCTGCACTGCAACATACGGCTGGCAAAGATAGCGGTCATGTCAGGGCAGACGTTTCCTCCGGTCCGATCCCTTTGTTAGATCCGTAATTTTGGAGAATTGCCATGAGCCTGACCCCTGACCAAATCCTGAGCGCACAAAAAGCCCACTTCGAGACACTGTTCGGCCTGACCAGCAAAGCTTTCGAAGGCGTGGAAAAGCTGGTGGAACTGAACGTCACCGCCTCGCGCGCCGCACTGGCCGAAGCTGCCCAGCACACCCAGGCCGTGCTCAGCGTCAAGGACGCTCAGGAACTGCTGACTCTGCAAGCAGGCCTGTTCCAGCCGCTGGCCGAGAAAACCGCTTCCTACAGCCGCCACCTGTACGACATCGCCAGCAACACTGCCGGCGAATTCAACAAGACGCTGGAAGCCCAGTCCACCGAAGCTCGCAAGAACTTCAATGCCCTGCTGGACAACACGACCAAGAATGCTCCTGCCGGTTCCGAATCCGCTGTTGCCATGGTCAAGAGCGCAGTCTCTGCCGCCAACAACGCTTTCGAATCCGTGCAAAAGGCTGTGAAGCAAGCCTCCGACATGGCCGAAGCCAACTTCAACGCTGCCACCAAGACAGCAACCGAAGCTGTCAAGGCCACGACCGCTGCCAAGCGTTAAGAACATGGTTACTGACATGCTTGGCAAAGACTAGGGTTTACCCTATAATCACCAGCATGTCAGGTCGGCATACATTGAATCAGATGCTGACCTTGCGCAAGTTGTCTCCTTGGATCCTCCTGAAACCCCCGTTTCATGGATCCCTTCAAAGCCCAGTCTTCCCGATTGGGCTTTTTTTTATGCGCGCTTTCCTCAGGTCGCCAGTTCCTTCACTCTGTGCATAATTGACGTTTACGTCAACGTCAATAGACATCGAACAAGGAGACAGTTCATGCAGATTCAGGATCGCGTATTCATCGTGACCGGTGGCGCTTCAGGCTTGGGCGAAGGTACGGCGCGCATGCTGGCCGCCAACGGCGGCAAGGTCGTGATTGCCGACATGAATGCAGAGCGCGGCGAGGCCGTAGCCAGTGAGATCGATGGCGTCTATCTGCGCTGCGATGTCAGCAATGAGGCCGATGGTCAGGCCGTGGTCGCCAAAGCCACCAGCCTGGGCAAACTCGCCGGCCTGATCAACTGCGCCGGTATTGCACCGGCCGAGAAAACCGTAGGCAAGAGCGGCCCGCACAGCCTGACCGTCTATACCAAGACCATCATGGTCAACCTGGTCGGCACCTTCAACATGATTCGCCTGGCAGCGGATGCCATGAGCAAGAATGAGCCAGAGCCTACCGGCGAGCGCGGTGTGCTGATTTCTACCGCCAGCGTCGCAGCCTATGACGGCCAGATCGGTCAGGCCGCCTACTCTGCCTCCAAGGGCGGCGTGGTCGGCATGACACTGCCCATTGCTCGCGACCTGGCTCGCAGCGGTATTCGCAATATGACGATTGCTCCCGGCATCTTCGGCACCCCCATGCTGTTCACCATGCCGCAGGAAGTTCAGGATGCTCTGGCCGCCAGCGTGCCCTTCCCCAGTCGCCTGGGCAAGCCCGAGGACTACGCCAAGCTGGTCAAGCAAATCCTGGAAAACGACATGCTCAATGGTGAAGTCATCCGCTTGGACGGCGCCATTCGTATGGCCCCGAAATAATGGGTAAATCAAAGGCCTTGCCGCAAGGCCTTCTCTCCGGATCCGGGCAAAG
>NZ_BBXH01000001.1:0-25310 GCF_001010305.1 Comamonas sp. E6 | reverse complement strand
CACTGCTGTGATTGCCAAGCGCAAAGATTTCCCGCCGCCGTGCATCAACGTCAGCAACCGCATGCGCACTTGGCTTTACCGGGATGTGCTGGCTTGGCTTGCCCCGCAAGGGGCCGAGTTTGGCAGCGGTGGCCACGCTGCAGCCCCGGCGATTGTGGATGCCGATGGCGTGGCGCAAATGCTGGGCTGCACACGAGAGCATTTCACCGAGCGTCTGCTCAGGCAGGCCGGCTTTCCGCAGCCTTTTTTGTATGCCAGCCGCCGCCTGCGTTGGTGGCGTGTGAGTGATGTGCTGGCATGGCAGCAGAAAGGCGGTGCGGCATGAGTGATTTGCTTCATGAAATCGCCCAGCGGTTGCAGTCGGACTATGAGTTCAAGCCTGCATCCGATGGCAAGCATTTGCGCAAGGGCCGCTGCCCTGGCTGCGATCACAAAAGCCTGTGGACTTACGCTGCCACGCCGTGGATAGTGAAGTGTGAGCGGCTTAACCATTGCGGGTATGAGGCCCACGCCAAAGACCTGTACAGCGATCTGTTTGAGAGCTGGAGCGAGCGCGCCCGCATGGCCGAAGAACGCAAGCCCGAAGCCGAGCGCAATCCGCACGCGGCTGCAGATGCGTATCTGCAGCAGGCCCGTGGCTTCGACTTGACGCGGATTCGTGGCCTGTACTCGCAGGAGCAATACTTTGACCAGCGCGCTGACCGGGGGCGCGGTGCAGGCACGGCCACGGTGCGCTTTGCTGTGGCCCAGACATGGTGGGAGCGTCTGATTGATAAGCCCGCGCGCTTTGGCAAGAAGAAGGCCAATTTCAAGCAGGGAGGGAGCTATGGTGGCCACTGGTGGGCCATGCCTGATCTGAGCTTTGCAGCACCCCATCCGGCCCAGCCTGAGGCCCCTGAGCCACCTAAGGAGCTGTGGCTGGTGGAGGGCATTTTTGATGCCATTGCGCTGGCCCATCACGGTATTGCAGCCGTCGCCCTGATGAGCTGCAACAACTACCCAGGCAAGGCATTGGAGGCCGTTCGCGCGCAGATACAGCGCGAGGGCCAACAGGTGAAGGAGCCGCGCTTGGTGTTTGCGCTTGACGGTGACAAGGCCGGGCGTGATTACACCCTGCGCCATGTGCGCAGGGCTCAGGAGGCCGGGTGGCGTTGCACCGCGGCGCAAATCCCGCAGCGCAGCGGCAGCGCCAAGCAGGATTGGAACGACCTGCATTTGCGCGAGCTCCTGACGGAAAAAGACCTCAAGGAGTATCTGCATCAAGGTGTGCTGCTGGTGGCCGAGTCTGCCTCCGACAAGGCGCTGTTGATCTACAACCACACGGGCCGCGCTGAGTTCGACTTGGAATATGGCAGCCGCCTGTATTGGTTCAAGCTTGATCTGGCCGCCTACAGCAAGGCCAAGGATGACTTGGAAAAAGGACAGGAAGAAGGCGACAAATACCTGTCAGAGCACGAGCTGCGAGAGAAGGCTATCGAGCAAGCCTCGGTGCTGCAGCCCATTGCCAATTGCTTGCCCAAAGCGCTGTACTACCAGCGCAATGAGGTGACGCAGGAGGCTTGGTATTACTTCAGCATTGCCCAGCCGCATAAAAGCCTGCCCGTCAAAGGTAACTTCACTGCAGGCCATCTGACCTCGGCCAGCGAGTTCAAAAAGCAGCTGCTGCACTTGGCACCCGGAGCCTTGTACAGCGGCAGCAGCGCCCAGCTTGAACGCATGATGCAACGCCAACTGGACAACATCAAAGAAGTGCAGACGGTGGATTTTGTGGGCTACAGCGCCCAGCACAAAACCTATCTGTTGGGCGACTATGCGGTGCACGATGGCGCGGTGCTGGAGGCCAATGAAGAGGACTATTTTGAGATTGGAAAGCTCAGCATCAAAAGCTTGCAGCGCTCCATTCATCTGCACATCAACCGCGATGCAGAAGCCCAGGACAGAAGCTGGCCACAGCACCTCTGGTCAGCCTTTGGTGCCCCTGGCTATGTGGCTCTAAGCTACTGGTTTGCCAGTCTGTTTGCAGAGCAGATTCGGGCCGAGCAAATGTCGTTACCGTTTCTGGAAATCGTGGGCGAACCGGGCAGCGGCAAGACGACCTTGATTCAGTTTTTGTGGAAGCTGTTTGGCCGGGACTACGAAGGCTTCGACCCCAGCAAGTCCACGGCCGCCGGACGCATGCGCACGTTCACGCAGGTCAGCAATCTACCCATCGTGCTAATCGAGAGCGACCGCGAAACCAAGACCGGCAACAGCGCCCATGTGAAGAGCTTCGACTGGGACGAGCTCAAGGACGCCTACAACGGCCGCAATGTGCGCACCACTGGCGTGCGCACTGGCGGCAATGAGACCTATGACCCGCCTTTCAGGGCCAGCATTATCATCAGCCAGAACAACCCTGTGCAGGCCAGCCAAGCCATCATGGAGCGCATCTGCCATATGACTTTCACGACGCATGGCCACACGCCTGCCAGCTTTGAAAGCGCCAAGAAGCTGGAGACCTATGAGATGGAGCAACTGAGCGGCTTTCTGCTGGCCTGCCTGCGCCAGGAATCCCAAGTGTTGGAGACCTTCCGGAAAGAAACCGACAAGACCATTGCATGGTTGCTGCAGCAGGACGGCATTCACAAGCCGCGTATTGCCAAGAACCATGCACAGCTGCTGGTGGCCGTCATGGCCATGAGCCGGCTCATGCGTATGAGCGATGGGCAGTTTGATGCTGTGCGCTCGTGCGTCGTGGCCATGGCCCAGGAGCGGCAGCGGTCCATCAGCGCTGACCATCCTCTGGTGCAAGAGTTTTGGGAGATGTTCGATTTCCTCGACAGCCTCCCGACCGATACCGTGAGAGGCACATTGCATGTACCGCGGCTGAATCACAGCCGGGACAAGCAGCTCATCGCCGTGAACCTGAACGAGTTTGTAGAGCAGGCCAGCGTGCACCGCCAGCAAGTGCCGCCGCTGGCCGAGCTCAAGAAGGTGCTGCGCACCAGCAAAGCGCGCCGCTTTGTGGACTCCAGCCGCGTCATCAACAGCGCGATCAAGACCCGTAATGCAGGCGATGACCAGGGCAAGGCGGTGCGCTGCTGGGTGTTTGAGCTGGGCGGCTAGACCGTTCCTTTTTCTGATCCGCTACTCGTGAATAAAGATACATACAAAGGAGGTGCAACATGCATCAGGACGCTTCAGCCAACAGGTTCTTAGATTTCGAAAGCCTGCCCACGTTTCAAGCTGCGGACGGACGGCTCACTGTCACCAGCTTGCAGGTTGCTGAAAACTTTGGGAAACGACATTCCGACATCCTCCGGGCCATCAGAAATATGAGCTGTGGAGATGAGTTCAAGACTGCAAATTTTGACCTGATCTCCTACCGTGATGCAGCAGGCAGAAGTCAGCAGTTGGTCAACATGAGCCGCGAGGGCTTCACGCTTCTCGCTATGGGCTTCACAGGTAAACGATTCTTGCGCCTGAAGCTTTCGTTTATTAAGAGCGTGAGCAAAGCGAAATCGGCATCTGTGCTTGATACCCTGTATACAGAGCCGCTGGTCAGTGATAAGGAGTTTCGCCAAGGTATTTCTCTGCGGGACAAGCTGATGCTGCAGGAGCGGAGCCGCTCGATAACTGAAAAGCTCAAAACGGAGTCAGCATCTTTCGTCCGCCGCAACCTGTATTTTCATCTACGCCAGGTCAATGATGCACTGGGCATACCCACCGAAAGTGCCGCAAATTTGCTGGGCGTTGACGCGATTTTCCCAGTTCAAGAAACCGAGTTTTGACTCCCACCAAACGGCATGAGCAGCCCCGGAAACGGGGCTTTTTCATGTCCGCCAGCACTGATGAATAAATAAGCACTTTGGCCAAAACAAAGGGTTAACCCTTTGAAAAATTAGACTCCACAAAAATTCCGGGGAGGGGTCGGGAAAAGTGTAATCTGCGTAATCAGAGCGCTTGCTAACCTTGTGGGCCTTTGCAGGAAATGCTTTCAGAGAAGTGCTTGCTGTAATTTTTCCGTAACCTAAGCGTAATCAAATTACAGAATTCAAAGTAATCTCTCAAAAACAGAAAGACTAATAAAAACAATGGGTTGAGAAGCTGCTGTAATCTGGATTACGCTGAATTACAGAAAGCTGTAACCTGCGAAACCCAGCATTCATGCGGGTTTGGAGGCGATTTAATGGGCTGATTACGGAGGTTACGCTTTTCCCGAACCCATCCTGGGAATGAAGGGAAGGGCATGGACTTGGTGCGTCGTCAAATAGAGGTTCGCTGCTGCTCGGCAGGTAGGGATTAATAGGCGTTCAAAATCGCGCTTTCAAGAAGTAGCGTCTCAACGATCTACAGCCCAGAAATTTTGAGAGGGATTCATGTCAACTAGAACATTCACAGAAGAAGAAGTACAAGACCTGACAGACCGCGTCTTTCTCTTAAAAGAGCACCTTGAAGCGGGAAAGATGCACTTCGCCACCAAGGAACTATCAGATGGTTTCTTTCAGAGTTATGAAGCAATCCAACTGAGGCCTGATGGCAAGGTGGAGCCGACATCCGTAGATGGTCGAATAAGGGCATCGACCCTTGCTTTGATGGCGATGCGGCAACGCGAGGCTGTGAAGAACGAATTGAGTCTTGCTCAGATTCAACAGATATATTTTGATTTTCTATTTCGTGAATTTGGTTGGCTGTACGAGATGATGAAGAAGGCTGGAGCCTCGCCATCGGAATCAGCAGAGGTGCTCTTACGTAATGACGACATGTGGCAGCGCCTTTCCAAGGTGCTTCCAGAAATGGTCGATGTAGTTCGAGAATTTTGGAAGGGAACTGGTGAGGCCGCTGGCTACCACTTGCAAGATGGTCAGCAACTCAAGGCTGTTTTTGCCGGTGACGTATTCCCTGCTCACTGGGAGAACGCTGTTTCCACAGCAGGGTTATATGTCGACACAATCATCCTGCCATGTCCTTTAACGAGACTAGGAGCCTTACTTAAAGCTTCGGCTTCAAGGAAGATAGTCACGGTAGTCGTCAAGCACATTCTCACCGCCATGACCTACAAAGACATCGCGCTTGCTGATGTTGATCCGCCCATCGCAATGATTGTCCCTAACCGTGATGATCCTAGTGACGATGAGCGCTCAAGCCTTGTGCTGAGGGCTGTCCCTGCGATATGTGCTCATGCGAAATACCTTTTCGGACGAACTTTTGATGGCGTCGACGACCTCCAGGAGTTCTGTCTTCATCTCAAAACTGTCGATCAGGTGATGAAGGAGTTGAAAGGGCCCGATCGACTGATCTTCGATACCGAATGGGGGTCGAGTCCATCTCAACAGCTATCTAGGGCAATGATTGAACACGCCTACCTTCCAGGGATGGCTGAAGAGCCGCACGCCGGGCTGCAAATATTCAATACAAGCTTAGGTCGTATGCCTCAAGCGTTGGGCGCACAAGAGGCCTCTCTTCACTTCAGAGGAACACCATATATCAACGCTGAAACTTCTTGGCTTCACTTCACGTGGTTACTTGAGTATCAGGGGGTGCCAGCGAGCGATAGCCTCGCTCATCGCCAAAGCATGCATGTGGTACGTGCCTTGACATCTGAAGCCAACAACAATCTTGAATGGCTTGGAAATGTCCCTCCAGAGACCGTGTTGGAAATCCGCAAGCGAGGCTTAGCTGGTGAGTTGCGTGAGCTACTTGGCCATGGTGTGTCGGACCTGATTGGCATCAATCAAGATAACTACTTTCGTACAGCAGACCAAGTCGTTAGCAATTTAGATGAGGCATTTAGAAGACATCAGCAATCCTTGCGCGATGCTCGACATAAAAAACTCAAACTCTATGGCATCGATGTGGGGGCATGCGTGGCCACGGGTGCTGTGGCCGTTGCTGCCGCACTAACAGGTAACGCTACATTGGGAGCTGTATCTGGGGTTATGGGGGTGGCAGGGTTACCTAATCTCAGAGACATTAAAACGAAGCTCACAGAATTGTCAGCGCAGGAAAAAGCACGCAGGGAGTCGCCGACAGGCTTGTTGTTTAGACATGTCAGGTAGTTTTCACGCTTTTTCTGGCTATAGCTGGATATGGTCGCTGTATTGCCTTGTGCCCGGATGGCTTCACCATAGGCAGGCGCAGAGAGCTGTCATCTGTTGAGTATGAGCCTTTGAAAGGCTTGGCTCGCTGTGAGTGTTTGATTAAAAATTTTCCGTAAATTCCCGTAATTTTGGGATGCCTGCCTTTGCCTTCGAAATGACGCCCAGACGCCATGAAGACCCGCCCGACCTGCTCGTAATTTGCACTCCATGAAGCGGGCAGGCGCGGCGGGGGCGTCATGGCGCGCCGTGGGGTTGAGGCCGCTCTTCCGTCAGAGGATATGGCCGCACCTCAAAATGAAGCAGAAATGGGGTAGATCAATGCCTGAGGATGTCAATGCGGCGCTGACGACCGAGGCATAGGCTTTGAGGTCCCTGGGTGCCTATGTGATCTATTTCTGCAGATTTTTTTGGCGCTTGCAGCCAGACCAAACGACCCTAAAGAAATAGCAAGATGTGGATTGCACATCTGCCTGCTAACCGCTCATGACAGCTGGCATCATTCCAACGATGTGGGTCTTTCTCAACCGCACATCCCCATAGGCGCATCTTCGCGAAACTGTACGTATACAAGCACTCTTTGAAGAATGAAAAATTTTACCGGCCCGCATCTCTCGCTCGACTCGAAGTTATACGACCCGGTGCTTGAGGACTCACCTTTAGACACCTTCTCTGCGTGTCTGAATGCACGAGGTGTCTACGAAAGCCAGCGCTTCGCTTTAAGACTAAGTCCCGTTGTTCATGAGCTCGTAGATAGCGTGGTGGCAAAAGCAGAGCAAGGCAACACGGCATTCAGCAGTGAGGAGCTTCAAGCCTACTCCACTTATCTTCATGAGACAGTGCACTGGTGGCAGCACAAGGGATCGACGAGCGGCTTCATTCGTAGCATTCTCTACCCCGTCCAAACTCACTCAAATTTGGCCGCACTCCGTCAGATAGTGGCAGCACTCGGACCTCAGAAGCCTATCCAAGAGTTAGCTCTGCATGGTGAGCTTGGACTGCTGCCTGCAGGTACTGAGGATGCTGGATTGGTGGCGAACACCGTGACCAATAACTTCATGGACACCGAGTTCTATCTCGCCTTGACATTGAGGCCTGAGTTGGATGAAGAGATTTACTCCAATCCATACTTTGAAGCCGCTGGTCACTCCTTTCTGATTACATACTCGCTCGTCCTGGGGGCTGTTCGAGAGCTGATTGATATGGATGGAGTGCTTTTCCCTGACCCCCAAGCTCTCATCGAAAATCTGGTCGATCTTGCAGATAGAAGGGTTATTGGCTACTACTACGAGTCCCAAATAATTCGTGCGCCGGTTGGATTGCTTGACTTGTACGAAGGGCAGGCTCGATTCATACAACTTCAATTCTTGTCGCTGTCTTCGGATGGCCTGACCACCGCTGAAGTAAGAGATAGTGGCATGCTTGATGGCGTCTATGGAAACGCATTTCGGGCGTTCCTGAAACTCTCCGAATCTCCTGAACCTGATGATTTAAATAGTCCTTTAATAGCTCTATTTCTATTCATCTGCGACATGTCAATCAATCCGACAGTTGGATTTCCTGCAGATATTGACGACTATGAGAGTTTTTTTCTTGACGCAGACCCCGGAATTCGCTTCGCGATGCTTTGCAGAGCTGTTGCCGATTACGCGCCAGAGCTTCGAAATTTTGTATCAGATTATTCTGCGGAAGAGTACATTGCTCTGGCAGAGAGACTAAGCGGCATAACGGGGCTGAGAAACCATATAGTGGACTTGGCCAAGCTTGATCAGCACGCTAAGGAAGATTACGGAGCAGCAAGTTTGATGAGGGAGCACCGCTCATACAGATTTTCCCAAAGCAACATAGCCCTCAGGCTTCTCACTGGCGAGTTTCTAGCGTATGTCACCGATAGAATTGAGAACCCCGAATTCTTCTGTTGGACAGGCTATTGGCTCACCGAAGGTAGTGGCACAAGGTCGCGGGAATTGTGGTTAAAGCACTTGTCGCTCTTCACTGACAAAGCTGACGATGGCGCTCTTTTCGCTAGGCAGCATCCTGATCGTACTGAGGATGATGTTTTGGAGGTCTTCAATCAGTTCTTCGCCGCCGTACTCTTGTATGACCTCAGCAAGCAGTGGGTTCTAAACTCGGGACCGTTCAGGCATGAATACTCTTGGCTCACGTCTTCCCCAACCGACCCAGAGTTTCTGGAGCGCGTCAAAGGAGTATTCCATAGGCACTATGGAGTTGATGTCGACCAATTCACGTTACTTAAACAATCCAGCATACCCAAGAGGTAGGCATGGTTGACCAACCTACGCTGCCACGTGGTGCCACTTAGCGTGATGAGTGTCGCTGATGATGAGATGTCTTGCCTCTTGTTTCTGGTGACGTTTACGGTCAATGTGGAGTGGTCGCTTTGCTGCGACCTAGTTGTGAGCTGTGTGGCCGATTGCTTAGGGTTAGCAAATGCGGCCTCTGATCAGTTCTAGCATATTGGTCCGCTTCGAACGGAGTGACGGAAATTGGTAGCCAGAGTCCGTCCCTGTCAACGTCTTCTTTTCTCGCTAGATGCTATGCCTGCTTCAATTGCAGCACCTCAGCTCCTTGACGCAGTTTGTCTAGATAGTCGGCCCATTGCTGCAGAACCATTTTCCGCTCATTGACGAAAGTGGCTCGGTCATAGGCGCCGTTATGGGTCTTGCCACCCACGTGGGCTAGTTGGGCCTCGATCACGTCAATGTCGATCTTGAAGACCTCGCGCAAAAGGGTGCGGCCAGTTGCACGATAGCCGTGCCAAGTGTGAATGTCCTTGTAGCCCATTGCGTGCAAAGCCGCATTCACGGCAGCTTCGCTCATTGGTTTGGCATGGTCTCGTAGGCCGGGAAAAACATACTCGCGGCCCGCAGTCACGGGGTACAGCTTGCGTATGGCCACAACGGCTTGGCGGGGCAATGGAACCTTGTGCGGCGCACCGTTCTTCTTGCCCTCCACATTGCGTTTAAGGTCAGCGCTGGGGATAGTCCAGATCCCCGCATCAAGGTCTAGATCAGCCCAGCGCATGGTGCGTAGGTTGCCAGGGCGCTGGAACAGTATGGGGGCGATGTAGAGCGCTGTCCGTACCACAGGGCCGCCGCCATACCCATCGCTGGCGCGCAGCAGTTCGCCCAGCTTGGCTGGGTCAGTGATGGCTGGGAAATGGCCCTTCTGGCGTGGTTTGAGGGCTTTCTTGATGTCCTGGGCAATGTCCCGTGTGGCGCAGCCTCTGGCGATTGCGTATTGCCAGACTCCTGATGCAGTGGTGAGCAGCCGGTGTGCGCTTTCCACTGCGTCGCGGTCTTGTACGCGCTCACATGCTTTCAGCAATTCAGGCGGCTCGACTTCTCCGATCACACGCTGCCCAAGAATGGGGTACAGGTCTTTCTCCAGGCTTCGGGCTTCGCGGTCGTAGTGTGTCGTTGACCAGCCGGGCCGCTTGTTTGCCAGATAAGCGCGGGACATTGCTTCCACGGTGTTGAGTGCTGCCACCGCCTTGTCTTCTTTGAGGCGCTGCTTGTTCTGGCTGGGGTCTATGCCTTGCGCCAGCAGGGCCCGGGCATCGTCACGGCCACGGCGGGCTTGGGCGAGGGTGATAGCGGGATACACGCCGAGCGCCAGTGTCTTTTGTTTGCCCTCGAAGCGATAGGCCAACCGCCAATACTTGCCCGCCGCTTTGACGTGCAGGTACAGCCCACCACCATCGCTGTGCTTGTCGCCAGCTGCTTTGCCGCTGTGCTTGGTGTTTTTGATGAACGTATCGGTCAGTGCCATGTGGCCCCGTTGGTCCTAGTTGTTGGTATCTGATTTTGGCTCTGATTGAGCTACCAACGAAAGTACCAACAAAAAGCTGGGTTGTCCTGAGGCGTGGTGCGATTACTTGAGACAAAGAAAAAACCCGCTTCCCTATGAGAGAAGCGGGTTTTGAAGCGATTTGACGTTGTGTGCGTCGATGTCCTGGCGGAGGCTGTGTCCGCCAAATATCCGTCCAACTAGATCTTTTTTCTTCTTATTTTTCATTTCTAAGTCATTGATAGTAAAAGATATTTGTTTTGTTTTGACTTAAGTTGTCCAACTCTATCTAATGCGAAATGGCATACCAGATGGCATACCGATGGCATACTGAATGGCATACCGATAGAGGTCTCAAATGGCTGTCATCACAGACGCAAAAGCTCGAAACATCAAACCTGATAGTGCAGCAATTCCACACGGCGGAGTGACGGGATTGGCACTGCATCCAACTAAAACCAAAGGCAGGGGTAAATGGGTGCTGCGCTACGTTAGCCCGGTGAACGGCAAGCGTAGAAATGCAGGCTTGGGCTCGTATCCAGAAATTGGTATCGCAGAGGTCGCGAAGCGCGCTACTGCCATGAGGGTGACGCTGGCAGAGGGGAAAGATCCTCTAGCTGAGAAAGCGTTGGAAGAAGAAGCTGTAAAGGCTCCAACATTTCAAGAAGCCGCCGAGATCTTGCACAAAGACTTGCTACCAGGCTGGAAAAATCCAAAGCATGGGCAGCAATGGATCAATACCCTGACTGAATACGTTTTTCCCAAGTTGGGTGCAAAGCTACTGGCTGAGATTCAGCCTGCAGATGTGGCGGATGCGCTCAAGCCCATTTGGCTTGAAAAGGCGGAGACGGCGAGTCGCGTCAAGCAAAGAATCCATACGGTGATGGCTTGGGGGTGGGCGCATGGGCACTGTCAATCGAACCCTGTGGACGTAGTTACCCATCTTCTGCCACAGCAGCCAGGAAAAGCTGTACGTACGCAGCATCACCCAGCAATGCCTTGGGGGCTGATCCCTGCTTTCGTACAGAAGAACTTACGTACAAAAGGGCGTGTCGATGTAACCCGGCAGTTGCTTGAGTTTGTAATTTTGACGGCCTGCCGTTCAGGCGAAGCACGGGGCATGACGTGGTCCGAGGTAGACTGGAAAAATGCAGTTTGGACCGTGCCAGCTGAGCGTATGAAGGCCAAGCTGACCCATCGTGTGCCGCTGTCTCCAAGAACTATGGAAATTCTTCAGCAGCAACGGGGTCAACATGAAAGCTTGGTTTTCCCTTCGGTAAGAGTGCGGGGAGAGCTTTCAGATATGGCTATCACCTCGCTGTTGCGCAGGTTGAATGTTGAAAGCGATGTGCCTGGGCGCGTGGCAACTGCCCATGGCTTTCGTTCGAGCTTCCGTGACTGGTGCAGTGAGCACGGTTACTCTAGAGATCTGGCTGAGCGTTCGTTAGCGCACACGATCAAAGACAAGGTTGAAGCGGCTTACCACCGTACTGACTTGTTGGAGCAGCGCCGTGAGTTGATGAATGCTTGGGCAACATTTGTAGTGGGCGTGGCTTCAACGGAAGACGATCTCAAGAAGGTCCCTCAACGTACGCTCTCAAGCTTCTTGCGGCCAAGAGCTGATGCCTCAAGGGGTTAACGCGAGCAAGTACGGTGTATTCGGTGAAAAAATCAAGACCAATGCGTATAAATCAAAATCCCTCATGAACTATCAAGGCATCGTCGATCATCTTCAAGAAGCAATTTCTAGCTTGTCTGCTGTGTATGTTTTTGGCAGTCAGGTCACAGGTCATGCAACGGCAGATAGTGATTTAGATATTGCGCTCTTGATGGATGAGGGTCTACCGGCAGAGGCACTGTGGGAGTTATCTAGCACTTTGGCTAACTTGGTGAAGTGTGACGTTGACTTGTTAGACCTAAGAGCAGCATCCACGGTCATGCAATACCGCATCATCACCACCGGTACGCGTTTATGGTCAAAAGACAGCCAAGCAGCACTCTATGAAAGCTTCATCCTTAGTCAAAAAACTGCGTTGGATGAGGCGCGCGCAGATTTGTTGAAAGACATTCAAACAACAGGAACAGTCTATGGTCGATGACGTACTGATTAACAAGGCTGCGACCATTGAGCGCTGCGTGATACGTGCCAAAGAAGAGTACGAGAAATCACCAACCACGTTTGCGTCGGACCACACACGCCAGGATGCCGCCATCTTGAACGTGCAGCGGGCGTGTGAAGCCGCGCTGGACATGGGGCAGCACTTGATTCGCCGCGAAAGGCTTGGCATCCCACAGAGCTCGCGTGACGTATTCACCTTGCTGGCTCAAGCGGGTTGGATTGAGAGCGACTTAGCCACACGCATGCAAAAAATGGTGGGCTTTCGCAATATCGCTGTGCATGACTACCAAGCGCTGCAGCTACCGATTGTGGAGGCCGTGATCACCAAGCATTTAGGCGACTTTACGGCTTACAGCAAAGCGATCTTGTTGAAGAACTCTAAGTAACCTTCTTCAAAAAGAAATGACGACAAAGAAAAAAACGAGCTGGAGTGACCTAAAGGCTCAGCTCGTTGGCATAGAAAAAACTGAGCTACTGCAGTTGATCAAAGCGACGTCTCCCCGGAATTGAGTAGCAGGTGAGCTTGGAGTCCAATCCCATGCAACAGAAGATTGGACGTGAAGAAGAGATTTACGGAAGAACAGATCATTGGCTTCCTGCGGGAAGCCGAATCGGGCTTACCGGTGGCCGAGCTGTGCCGGCGGCACGGCTTCTCCGAGGCCAGCTATTACCTCTGGCGCAGCAAGTTTGGCGGTATGAGCGTGTCCGATGCCAAACGTCTGAAGGAGCTGGAAGCCGAAAACGGACGGCTCAAACGGCTGCTGGCCGAAGCCCTGCTTGAGAACGAGGTGACGAAAGAAGCCTTGAGAAAAAAGTGGTGAGCGCACCCGCACGGCGCGAGTTGGTGCGTCACATGGTCAGCCGTGGACTGAGCGAGCGTCGTTCGCTGCGTGTCATCGGCATGAGCGCCAGTGCCCTGCGCTACAAACCAGCCTGCGACCACAACTGTGCCTTGAAGGAGAAGATCATCGCTCTGGCACAGCGTCATCGTCGCTACGGGGCCGGCATGATCTATCTGAAGCTGCGCCAAGCCGGAGAGATCGTGAATCACAAGCGGGTGGATCGTCTGTATGCCCAAGCCGGTCTTCAGATCAAAAAGCGCAGGCGCAAGAAGATCCCGATATCGGAGCGCCACCCTTTGGTACGCCCGACAGTTGCCAACCAGGTGTGGTCCATGGACTTTGTCTTTGACCGCACAGCGGAAGGACGCAGCATCAAAAACCTCACGGTAGTGGATGATGCACTGTAGCCATCGTGCCGGAGCAGGCCCTGTGTGGCAACCAACTGGTGCGCATCCTGGAGCAACTCGCCAGGACAAGGGGGCTACCCAAGGCGATCCGAACTGACAACGGCAAGGAGTTCTGCGGTCGAGCCATGCTGAACTGGGCCCACGCCAGGGGCGTTCAGCTGTTTCTGATCGAACTGGGCAAGCCCAACCAGAACGCCCACATCGAATCATTCAACGGGCGCTTTAGGGATGAATGCTTGAACGAACATTGGTTCACCAGTCTGGCACATGCCCGGGTAATCGTTGAAGCTTGGCGCCGGGAATACAACGAAGAGCGGCCCAAGAGATCGCTTGGTGGACTCACGCCCACAGCCTATGCCCAGAGGCTGATGCAAAAGCAGTTAAATTAACCTCGGACTCCAAAGCCTTGTGCTACTGAAAACGGGGGGACGTCGAAAGATCTGTACTCCTCAAGCAAGGATACACAGCAGTTTCTGCATGCACGCTATGCAATGGGTGGGGGAGATGTCCTCGCGCTCGGCGTTGTTACATAAATCCAGTTCGAGGCGAGTGACCCTCAACCCCGGCCGTGGCTACCGGCACAAGCTTGGCCTAGCAGCATAAAACCAGTCCAAGTTTTTATCCGCACCTCCAGTGGGTCACTTCTGGGAGGAAATCAACACTCTAGGCGAAAAACGGCGGAGAGCCCTCCTCCCAGGTTCTCTCTACACCTCGGTAACCTAGGTTACTACCAGCGCTGCCGCCCGAATACACGCGACTGATGCTGGAGCCGCCCGAGTGGGGTGAGTCGACGCCGGAGTCTAGGCGTCCATCTCACATAAATGGTGATGTGCGTTCGCTGCTCCGCAAACGTTGAGCAACACTGCGCATATCACAGCATGCTTGGCTAGTTGGATCGTTGGTGGGGGCTAGTGGATCACTTCTGGGTGGAAATCAACATATACCCGCCTCAAGCCCGCCGTGTTGATATCGCATGGATAGCTACTTCTAGTGGCTACCAGTCGGGCTCGTCGCAAAAACATCCGCGTGGAAGTTCTGTGCTAACAGGCCCATATCGGAAGCTGCTGTGCGCACTGATTGAACCAGGGAGGGTGAGCCACAGCAGTGCACCACATGATCGTGCAGGTTGCCAAAGTGTGTGCGTAGTGCGTCATCTACCCGACCGGCGTGAGCATCCGCAGGCACATTGCCTAGGTCGGTGATGGCTGCAATGTAGCGAAACTGCGGCCAAGTTTTGCGCCACTTGTCGATGGCACTAGGGAGATACAGGCCAGAGGGGTTGCGAGCCCCCCATATCAGCGTGATGTCGCGCTGAACCTTGCGTTTGGCTAAGTCATCAAGAACGGATTTAATGGGCGCAAATCCCGTGCCACCTGCAACGCAAATCAGGGGCCTGGTGTCGTCAGGCTTCAGTGCGATGCTGCCGAATGGCAGTTCGATCTCCAATGTGTCACCAGACTTCAACTGCTGGACGATAGTGCTGAAGCGACCTCCCGGTACATGCCTGACATGCAATGTGATGCCATCGCTCTCATGGGGTGGATTGGCCATAGAGTAGCTGCGGCTTTCCCCGTCGTCGAGGTGAATCAGCAGGTATTGGCCGGCTTCAAATTTGGCGCGCTTGCCCACAGGCAGGCGCAGGCGCAGCAGCGAGACATCGGGTGCCGCCAGTGTATTGCTGTACACCTTGGCCGTAAAACGTTTTCGGGCTTCCGGGTCAAGGCGGCGAAAGGAGCTCGGCTGGATTCGTATATCGCTGGCGGCGGTGCAGCCGCACAGCAGTACCTGCTCCGAGGTGCAGAGTTCGCTGCGCACGGCCATGCCATTGAAGGAAGTAATATTTCCGTCGAGCAAGGCGCTCGCACAGTTGCCACAGCTACCTTTGCGGCAGGAATAAGGTAGTTCGATGCCGGCCTGCAGGGCGGCATCCAGCACGGATTGCCCGGGCGCGCAGGGGAACGCGATATCAGAGTCGTGGATATGGATCTGGTGGTTCATGGAGGGTCCTCAGCCCGGTTGGGCGCCGAGCAGGGCGATCGTGCGCAGGAGGGCCGTGGAGTCGGCCACGCCACGGCCGGCAATGTCCATGGCGCTGCCATGGCCCACGCTGGAAAGCACCACCCTGCCGCCGATGGAGAGGGCGCTGGCTCCGTTAGGAGCCAGCAGCTTGATGGGGATGTGCCCTTGGTCATGCAGCATGGCCACATACAGGTCGTGCTTGCGCTGTGCCAGAACCATGTCGGCTCCCATGGGACCATCTACCGCCAGGCCGCACTTGCGCAGTGTCTCGACGGCAGGAGCGGTGATCTGGGAGTCCTCCAGGCCGAACAACTGTCCTTCAGATGCATGAGGGTTGATCCCGAATACAGCGACTTGTGGTTTAGGCACTCCGAGTAAGGTGCATGTCTGCACGGCAGCCTGCACCGCGTTGACCACCAACTGAGGAGAGAGCCGCTCCAATGCGCTGCGCACGCTTTCATGCAAAGTGACATGCACTATGCGCAGGCCAGCACCCACCAGCATCAGGAATACCTGGTCTTCGTTCATGCCAAGAACATTGGCGAGCAAAGATGGGTAGCCGCTGAACGCTATGCCTGCGCGGTGAATGGCCGTTTCATGGTGGGGACAGGCAATGACGGCATCGACCTCGCCGTTTTCGCACGCCCGGATGGCTGCTGTTGCAGATTGCACCGTAGATAGGCCTGCCTGCGGTGTGATCTCTCCCCATTGCGCTGGTTGTGCAAGCGAGCCGGCTTCCTCATGAATGAGGTCTTGAAGAAGGGACTCCATTTGGCAGATCTGCGCTGCTTGTTCAAGAGCGCTCCACGGTCCATAGACCTTGATCAGGGATCTTTCGTTGGCAGACAACTGCCGAAGAGCTTTCAGTGCGATTTCAGGGCCAATACCGTGGGGATCGCCGATGGCCAAAGCCAATCTACGGTGCACTATTGTCATAGCGGCAATGCCATCAGCGTGTCCGTCACCGTGCTATCGCAAACCGCGATGCGTTCTTGCAGACGTAACTTGCCATCGATCGTGGTGAATTTGTCGAGGTACTCACCGCTGGCAAAGACCTCTGTTTCCCCGGTATGCATGATGCGCAGCACCATGAACGGCGTGGAAGCACTGGCCTGGGTTGCATCGCCTGACTGGATCGAAGGCAGTCCCAGAATATGGCGATAGCGATGGCGCTCGTAGATATTGGCTTCGCGCAGCGCAGAAATTCGGTCGGTGAGCATGTCCTGTGAATCCGCCCAGACAATGCCGGCAGCAAGCCCTTCAGCATGATTGTCGACATTGGTGACGCGATAGTGGCAATCCTTCGTGAAGAAGGTTGGCCATTGCTCCATGGCGTCACTGTCTACGGTCTTCGCGTAAGCGGCATTGAAGGCCGCGATTTGAATTTCATTGATCATGCTTGCATCTCCTGTCCCATATGCTTGCGGTAGGCCTTCCAAAAGCCGCGTACCGAGGTTTCTGTGGCGCGGCCCTCGCTAGAGCCTTCGTGGTCTCCGCCCATCTCGATGACCGCATCAAGGTTGGCAGCGCCTGCGATGCCACGCTGCACGAATCCACCGACAGCTCCGTCTTCCATGGAAATAAATCCTGCAGGGCCGATGAGGTTGGCCTGTTTGAGTCTGACCTTGCGCTGCTCTGTACTGTCATCTGCATAGCCAAGATAGGTCCAGTTGAGTTCCGAGCTGGAGATGCTCTTGGGCAACAACTGACGCACGGCGATGCTGTTCTGAATCTGCTGCAGCACAAAGCCAGGGAACACAGAAAGGATCTGCAGGGTCACGCCGTCCTCGAACTCCTCGAAGCCCTCTAGAAGGCTGGGATCTTTGAGCCGGTAACGCTCGTTGTCGGAGCGGATGGCCTGGTCCTTGTACGAGTCGTCTTTGGCGCTACGATCGATCATGGAATAGCTCACATGGTGGCCACCCGACTCGTCGACGATGACGCCGCCTTTTTGTGAGAGGCGATTCAGCTCGAAGGTGGTGAAGAACATATGCAGGAGGCTGGCGTGATAGCTGTCCTTCACGTTCTCGAAGTAGAGCTTCCAGTTGTTAGGCAGCTTTTGCGTGAAGCGACCGATGACTTCTACGGGCTTGTGCAGCACGCGCTCTATGCGCTCGCAAATCTCAGGGCCAAGGTAATCCTCAATGCTGGGCACGTCCTCGGAAAAACTGCCAAAGACCAAACCGCAAAAGACAGCCACGCGGAGCTTGCGCGGGCCATGCTCTTCTTTGCAGAATGAGGCCGGCATGCCACCCTGGCCCTTGACACCTTTCTCGAAGGCAACGCCGGTCAGATCTCCCTGTCGGTTGTAGCTCCAGGCGTGATAGACGCACTGGAAACTATCCGTACGGCCCGATTTCTCCAGAGCGATGAGAGCGCCGCGATGCGCGCAGCGGTTCTCGAAGGCGTAGATTTCCTGGTCGGCATCCCGTACGACAACTATCGGTGTTTCACCGGCAAAGGTAGTGCGGAAATCACCGGCCCCGGGAATTTCAGATTCCAGGCACAAGTAGTTCCAGACCTCGCCGCGATAGATGCGCTGCTGTTCCTGATCAGCATTGGCTGTGTCGGTATAGATACCAAAAGGCACGCGCGTATTAGTGGCCCCATGCCACTGGATGATGGATTCTTGCATGTTGGTTCCTAAGAGTTAGAGCTTGACGTTGGCGGCCTTCAGCACCTTCTTCCACTTCTCGGTTTCCTGGCGGATGAACTGAGCAGTCTTGGACGGGTCCCAACCACAAGGCACGGCACCTTGTTCCTGAAAGTGCTTGCGGATGTCGTTCGATGACAGAGCCAGGGCCATCTGCTTCTGAAGCTTCTGAGCGATTTCTGCACTCGTGCCTGGGGGAGCCACAACAGAAAAGAAAGTCACGGCTTGCATGGCGGGCCATTGCTGCTCGGCGAAGGTGGGGACCTGGGGCAATATTTGAGAGCGCTGCTCGTCGGCAACGGCCAGAATGCGCACCTTGCCGGCCTGGTGGTAGGTGGCCGACGAGCTGATGTTGTCGAAAAACACATCCACATTGCCGCCGATCAAGTCAATCAGTGCCGGGGCTGTTCCCTTGTAAGGGATGACAGTCAGTTCAGTGCCAGTCAGCTGCATAAACATGGCAGCAGTCAGGTGGGATGTGGAGCCGTCGCCTTGCGTCGCCACAGTCACTTTTTTGGGATTGGCTTTGGCGTATGCGATGAACTCGCCAAGTGACTTAACAGGCAGCTTCGGGTTGATGACCAGGACGTTGGGCACTGTGGCCAAAATCGTCACCGGTACCCAGCGAGTCGGGTCGAAGCTGAGCTTTTGATAGAGGTTGTGGTTGATGGCGATGGGCCCCGGAGGGGAGGCTAGCACAGTCATTCCGTCTGGCGGTGCCCGGAACACTAGATCGGCACCGATGTTTCCACCAGCCCCGGGCTTGTTTTCAATGATCACGCCACCTGCGTAGTCCGCGCGGATTTTTTCGGCTACTAGGCGCGGCAGTACATCGGCGGTACCTCCCGCTGAGAAAGGCACGACGATCTTGAGAGGTTGATTTGACTGAGCCAGGCTACCTGTTGCAGCGACCGCAGCGGCAATGCCGATCAATGCTTCGCGTCTGCGAATAGATTCGTTGCGCATCTTGTCTCCTTCTTGTGTGGGGAACTGCAGTATGAGGATGTCGTACTTTGTGTTAAACCTGTTTTTGCGCTATGCGCAAAAATGTTGAAAACACCTTGATTTGATCGCTATGCAGGACAAGAACTTTGTGGAATCGCTGCGCAAGGGATTGGGGGTACTGACTTGCTTTGACCGTCGGCATACCCGGCTGACGCTGTCAGAGGTAGCCAGGCTCACGCAGTCCACGCCAGCATCCGCCAGACGTTCGCTCAGCACACTGGTACAGCTTGGCTATCTAGAGAGCGACGGCAAACTGTTCTGGATGCAGCCCAAATCGCTGCTGATCGCCTATTCATTTCTGTCATCGCGCCCCATGCCTGCATTGGCCCAGCCACTACTGGATGCACTGTCGGAGCGCACCAGAGAATCCGCTTCGCTTGGTACTTTGTTGGAGGACGATGCCATCATCATTGGTCGTTCGACCGCACGGCGCAGCTTGAGCACGGGCCTAGGAATAGGATCTAGGTTGCCGGTGTACTGCTCTGCGATTGGTCGGATGCTGTTGTCAGGACTCCCCCAACAGGAGGCGCGTGCAAGGCTAGAGATGATCGAGCGGGTGGCACTGACCCCTCATACGGTGACTGACTTGGAGGAGCTGCTAGGTCTGCTTGAAACTTGCCGGCAATCAGGGTGGTCATGCAGCGACGGAGAGCTGGAGCTGGGGGTGCGCTCTATGGCAGCGCCAGTGCGCGACCCTCAAGGCAACACAATTGCTGCCATGAGCATTGCTGTTAGGGCAGAGAGACTCAGCATGAGTGAGTTCAAAGAGACTTTTTTGATGCCGCTGAAGCGCGCTCGCAATGAGTTGGAAAAAAAGTTGTATCCGCAAGGGATGTAATGCGCCACCATGTCTTTGCCTAGCGCAGCGGCTGAGGCTCGGGTTGCCGAACACGCCGGTTCCGTACTATGTGCCCAGCGGCATCGTCAATGTCAATGCCTTTGCCACCGGCTCCAGGCGCCTTGCCTCCATTGCCCTCACGGATGGCCTGCCCGGCTGGGGAAATCCCGAGCCGTCTTGGCTGCGCACGCATACGGCGGCAGATGCTCGTATCGCGCGCCTGATGGAGCTGGCGCCTCAGCCATCGCAGACCCTGCTGTTCCAAACGGATTATCTCGTGCCAAGGTCGTTCGCACCGATGTGCCCACCACGCCGGGGCCTGAGTGGCCTTTGGCGCTAAATCACTCGAAAGGAGCCTCCGTCATGTCTTCCCCCGGTCCTTACCCACAACGCCCAGCTCCGGATCATTTCGTCCGGCGGTGGCTCGTCATCTCTGCGTGCGTTGCAGCACTCATGCTGTTCTGGCAGTTCCTGCCCGCCATCGAAGCCTGGTTCAGCCCGCGCCAAGCCGCTGAGCGCACCGTCACGCCGCGTGGCGATCTGGCCGCTGACGAACAGGCCACCATCGAGCTGTTCGAGAAATCCCGGACATCGGTGGTCTACATCACGACGTCCCAACTGGTACGAGATGTCTGGACGCGCAACGTCTTTTCTGTGCCGCGCGGCACGGGTTCGGGTTTTATCTGGGATGACGCCGGTCATGTTGTTACCAACTTTCATGTGATTCAGGGAGCGTCGGAGGCCACTGTCAAACTTGCCGACGGCCGCGATTACCAAGCCGCGCTGGTCGGAGTGAGTCCGGCACACGATATCGCGGTGCTCAAAATCGGCGTCGGCTTCCAGCGCCCGCCCGCCGTTCCGGTCGGCACCAGCGCAGACCTCAAGGTGGGACAAAAGGTGTTCGCCATCGGCAACCCCTTCGGCCTGGATTGGACACTCACCAACGGCATCGTGTCCGCGCTAGATCGATCGCTGCCCGGAGAATCTGGCGGAGTGACCATCGAACACCTGATTCAAACCGATGCCGCTATCAACCCCGGCAACTCGGGTGGGCCGTTGCTCGATTCCGCCGGCCGCCTGATCGGCATCAACACAGCGATCTACAGCCCTTCCGGTGTATCGGCTGGGATTGGCTTCGCCGTACCGGTGGACACGGTCATGCGTGTGGTGCCACAACTCATCAAGACAGGAAAATACATCCGCCCGGCGCTTGGGATCGAGGTAGACGAGCAGCTCAACCTCCGATTGCAGGCACTGACCAGTACCCAAGGCGTGTTCGTGCTCCGTGTCGCCCCTGGCTCAGCGGCGCAAAAGGCGGGCCTGAGCGGTATCACCGTTGGCCCCGAAGGCATCGTGCCGGGAGACCGTATCACAGGCATAGGTGGCGCTCCCGTCGACGATGTCGCCAAGCTGCTCGCACGGCTTGACGACCAAAAGGTAGGGGATGTGGTTGTCTTGTCAGTTGAGCGGGCCGGTAAGCCAAGGGAGGTGCGCGTGGAGTTGCAGCCTGGCGCCTGATCTGAAGTAGAGAACTTCTGGGGATCGGTAAAAAATAACGATGGATGCATCAAGTATTCGAGCCGCAGAAACTTGATGCCCTACACTTTGGTTGCCAAGGCTTTTTGCTTTTGGGCTCGGACCTCTTCTTGCGCTAGTCCTTATATCGGCAGCAGCCAGCAGCCAGCAGCTCAGTTCTCGACGCACAGCGGAAGATCACGCTTGCATCTTGAGCCGCCGGTAAGTAGCGGCGGGCTGCCGTTCGCGGCCTAACCGTCACCTCAGGGCGTCTTACAGATAACAGTTATCCGATTGCCCGCAGTTTTACCAAGCCAAGGGCAAGTATCAGGTGAACAGCTGACACTGGCGGTGCGCAGAATTACAGCGGTGTCTCGAGGGTCTGCTGCCGTAGATTGCGACCATGAATTTCCGAACCTGACTGAACTCGATATGGGAGGATAGTGCGGCCTCGGCGCTACCTGAGCCGGAGACGATGTACGAGTTCGGCGGGCGGCGAAGCAAACCGAGGCAACTTATCAATTAAAGATCGTGATGGCGCACAACACTCGGTAGACGCCATCGATTCACAGCTTCGCAAGATCGAAGAGCAGAGCCTTGGGTATAAAGTGGCTCGTTTCTTCGGTCTTCTGGGGCGGTGATTTACGCGACCCGCAGTGTCGGATAGTCTGTATAGCCCTTGGCGCCACCTGCGTAGAACGTGTTGGAGTCAGGCGCGTTCAGCGGTGCCTTGGCCCTGATGCGTGCGGGCAGGTCCGGGTTAGCCAGGAAGGCGGTGCCAAAGGCCACAGCGTCAAGCTTACCTTCGGCAATAGCTGCCTCTGCTTCATCAGCGCTGTAACCCATATTGCCCACCAACACACCCTTGTACTTTTCACGCGCTACGGGCATGACATCGGCCTTCTGCACACCTAAGAAATCGGCGCGCATCACGTGCAGGTAGGCTAGCTTGAAGGCATTGAGCCTATCGGCCAGGAAGCCGATGAGGGCCAGCGGGTCGCTGTCTTTCATGCTGTTGAAGCTGTTGAGGGGCGACAGGCGCAGACCCACACGTTCGGAACCGATCGCCTGGGTCACGGCAGTGAGTACCTCGAACAGCAAACGTGCACGGTTTTCCAGCGATCCGCCGTAAGCATCGGTGCGCTGGTTGGGCGTGTCGCGCAGAAACTGGTCAATCAGGTAGCCGTTGGCGCCGTGTACTTCCACACCATCAAAGCCGGCGGCAATGGCGTTGCGTGCGCCTTGAGCAAACGCAGCCACGATGCCGGGAATCTCTTCGACGGTCAGGGGGCGGGGCACCGCGTGCGGCACCTTGCCTTGGGGCGTGTGGATCTCACCCTCAATAGCGGTGGCGCTGCTGGAGACAATGGGGGCGCCATCGGCAGCGCCAGGGTAGGCTGCGCGGCCAGCGTGCCAGATCTGCATGAAGATGCGTCCGCCCTTGGCGTGCACCGCGTCGGTCACCTGCCTCCAGGCTGCAATCTGCGCGTCGTTGTAGATGCCAGGCTCATTGACGAAGGCCGATGTACCGGGCGCCACCATGGTGCATTCGGAAATCAGCAGGCCGCCGGTGGCTCGCTGGCTGTAGTACTCGGCCATCAGCGCGTTGGGCATGTGGCCAGCGTCGGCACGGGCGCGTGTCAGTGGTGCCAGAAGGATGCGGTTGGGCAGGGTAAGAGAACCTACTTGAAGTGGATTGAATAGCATGTGGATGAAAACCCAGATTAGCGAACAGAAAACGGTGGTAAAGCTAACAGTATTCCCAATACTCAGACCTTTGAAAGGTCACTGAACTTTGAAAGGTCACTGAAGACTGCTTCGGCACGGCTGGTGCTTTTGCACCCAACGCACGATGTAGTAGACACAAGTGGGTAAGCCTTTGCTTCCGACAGTTTCGCAGCGGTCTCCAGCCGTACATGCACCAAACGCCTTTGGTCATCCACCGCGTCGCAACTCCCTGACACCCCGGCCCAGCTTGCGGCGCAACAGGGCCCGCAGGGTCACCCCATCCGAGTACCCGACCTGTGCGGCGACCTGGTCGACGCTGGCGTTCCCGGTGCGCAAGAGATGGACGGCATGCTCCACGCGCAGGTCCTGGAAATACGACAGTGGTGTCTTTCCCAAAACGCTTTGCAGCCGCCGCGCCAAGGTGCGCTCGCTTGTGCCCGCGGCGCTGGCCGCCTCGGCCAGCGAGAACCCCTGCGCGAGCCGACGTCTGGCCCAGCATTCGAAGCGCTCTACCATCGGGTCGGCATGCGCAAGGTGGTCGGGAATCACGAACTCGGCTTGCGAACTGCGTGTCTCGACCAGCAGATAGCGTGCCACCAGGGCCGCCAGCGCCGGACTGCGCCCTCGGATGATGCGCAAGGCCAAGTCGACGTGGGCCAAAGCGGCACCCGCGGTGGTGAAGCGTGTCGAGTTCACGATCATGCGTGACTCGTCCAGCGCGACGTTCGGATAGCGCTGCCGAAACATCGGCCCCAGCCACCATGACGTCGTCGCACGATGCCCATCAAGCAGGCCACTCTCTGCAAGCAAGAAACTACCGGAGCAAGCGGCACCAAGGTGCGCGCCAGCGGTGGACCACTGCTGTAGCGCCGCGACCGCGTCGGGCACATCGGGGCGTGTGAGTCGAGCCGAGAGCGTGTCAGGCATCTTGTCGCCAAACGCTGGCACGAGCACTACGTCTGGTTCGGGCACACCATGCGCAGTGACAACGGGGACCGTCAAGCCTTGCGCAGTTCGGATGCGACGCCGCACGCCCACCAGCGTGAGCTCTATGTGCGCGGGAGCCTGTGGCAGCGAGCCCGCCATCGCATTGGCTAAGCCCACTGTGTCAGTGAGCGCCGCAAGCCCCAGATCAAACACGCCATCACAAACAAGGAGGTGGAGTTTCATGGCAACAATGATATCAATGTTGTCATTATTGCCTATAGAGAAGTCTGTCATGAAGACTTAGACTGCAGTCTCTTCGATCCCTTCACCCACTTTTCCATTTACCCAAAGGAATACAGCATGACCAAGCTCGCCCTGTTTGTTCGCCTCGAAGCTAAACCCGGCCAGGAGGCTGCGCTTGCCGACTTCCTGGCCAGCGCACTGCCGCTCGCCAACGCCGAGTCCGGCACCACGGCCTGGTTCGCATTGAAGTTTGGCCCTTCGACGTTTGGTGTGTTCGATGCCTTTGCTGATGAGGCAGGTCGCCAGGCACATCTGAACGGCCAGATCGCCGCGGCCTTGATGGCCAACGCAGCGACCTTGCTCAGTTCTCCGCCCAATATCGAGAAGGTCGAACTGCTTGCAGCCAAACTGCCTGCATGACAACTCGGCCTTGACCCAATCAGGTCACGCTGCAGGATGGGGGTCAAACAGCCCTACGTGCGATCCCAACCTCCTTGCTGTCATTCTTGCAGTCTATGGATTTTCCGGCGAGAAAAGGGCAGATTCAAACCTGCCCACCCACACCCTTGAACTTCTCCACAAACGCAGCGATCTTTTGAAACACCGTCTGCTTCTTGGTCAGATATTGAGGGTTCAGCGGGCTCATCTTGGGCAGCACGCTATTCAACTCGGTTCCGCTGTCGCTGGCAAATTCGCGCTTCAGGGAGTTGGTGATGTAGCGCTTGGCAGCATCAGTATTGAGCTTTTCCTCGTCGATGAGCGCTTGCACTTCTCGCTGCTGCTCAACTTGGGCAAACTGGAAGAAGGCATCAATCACGCTGGCCTTGTCACCAATCTGGTCTAAGTCGGTCTGGTTGATAAAGTCCACCACCAAATCCTCTTTGGCACGGTTGCCAATGCTGGAGCGGATGACACGGCGCACATCCTCCACCAACGTGGCTTTGTCCTTGAGTTTTTTGTTGTTCTCAAAAATCAATTCGAGGATGTAGTCCAGATTGATTTCCTGCGACTTGAGCAAATCCACCTCAAACACCACGTCGTTCCAGTCGATAGTGGAGATATCTTTCTCATCCCCCTCTGTTGATTTCCACCCAGAAGTGACCCACTAGCCCCCGGCGGGGATGCGG